>DATLWP010000037.1:0-1653 GCA_035576265.1 Candidatus Polarisedimenticolia bacterium | reverse complement strand
TGGAAGTGCGCCAGCGAATGGGCCGCATGCGTGAGCACGTGCGGGAAAATAATATCTACAAGTGGGCCGGGGACATCATCAAGAAGCTGTCGAAAATGGCATGAGTTCTCCTTTGTACGTTTTCGAAGCCTGGGGGCAAATCGAGCGGCGAATCCACCGGTCTCCGCGGCTCGCTTTCTTCACCGATTTCGATGGCACCCTGGTCCGTATCCAGCGCAACCCGCGGAACGTCCGGCTTTCCCCGAGAATTAGAAGGCTTCTTGCCGGCCTGAAAGATGCCGGAGTCACAGTGGGAATTGCAAGCGGCCGCGCCATCGACGACGTTCGTGCCAGGGCCGGGCTCGGCGGAATTTGGTACGTCGGCGCGCACGGTTTCTTCCTGCGTGATCCCGAAAATCGGAAATTCTCGCTCTTGAGTTCCCGGGAACAAGGCAGAATGAAGGATGTGATTCACGCCCTTGCGGTCCAGGTTCGCGGTCTGGTAGGTATTGAGCTGGAGCCCAAGGATGCTTCGGTCGCCGTGCACTATCGTGGCGCATCGAAACGAACCAGGGAACTCGCCTGGGAGAAGATCTCTCGACTCATGAAACGCGGCCAACTCCATCTGCTGTCGGGCAAGCGGGTCTGGGAGATCCTGCCCAATTCCAAGGTCAACAAGTGGACTGGGATTCAGTTCGCGCTGAAGCGGGCGGCGCGCCGAGGTGGCGCCAGGCGTCCCCTTCTTATCTTTGTGGGAGACGATGCCACTGACGAGAGAGTTTTTGAACGCATCAATGGGATTGGCGTCGTGGTGGGGAGAAAACGCAAGACCGCCGCTGCTTTTTATTTGCGATCACCCGCCGAAGTAGGCCGATTTCTTGAGAAGGTGGCCCGCTGCATTCGATGACGAATGGCGGAGTGGATGATGAAGATTGTGCTTGCGATTGAAGACTCCAAGTATTCCGATGCGGTTACGCAGACTCTATTGGCACAGGCCAAGTCAGGCGAGACTCAAGTGTGCGTCCTCCACGTCGTGGAACCGCCTTCTCTCTTGCTGGTGCGCGAAATGGGAGGGTTTGAGGCGAGTCTCGAGGCTGCATGGCAAGCACGCCAAACCCAGGCGGAAGTGCTGGTGGCCAAGACGGCGCAGGTGCTGCGCTCTCACGGTCTTGACGTCACCACATCGATTGAACAGGGCGACCCCAAGGCACAGATCATCGACAAGGCCTCCAGCTGGGGTGCGGACTTGATCATCGTTGGTTCGCATGGACAAACGGGCCTTGAGCGCTTCCTCATCGGAAGCGTTTCAGACGCTGTGGCCCGCCACGCCCCATGCTCGGTGGAGATCGTGCGGATTCGCCGACCGACTTGAAGACCGAATGAGGCCACGGGCTCCGATGGGAGCCCGCAGAACGGGGAAGTAGTGCCATGGCCCACTCACAACAAGTTCGAACTCAGCCAGACCCCGCTGTCGACTTCGCGACGATGCCCATTGAAACTGTCCGGGCGCAACTCGGGACCCCCGCCGCGGGGCTCACCCAGGCGGAAGCACAGGCCCGCTTGGCCAAATATGGCTACAACGAGTTGCCGGAGGAAAAACGGAATCCGCTTCTCAAGTTTCTCTCCTACTTTTGGGGTCCCATCGCCTGGATGATCGAGGTCGCCGCAATCCTA
>DATLWP010000036.1:0-2226 GCA_035576265.1 Candidatus Polarisedimenticolia bacterium | reverse complement strand
TCCCCTTGCTTTTCAGCACTCGAATCCCCGGTCCTAATCGACACTCTGGCGATTAGAAAATGACGCAACTCGTTGAAAATAAAAGCCGGCAGTCGCTGCTAATCGACACTCCTCGCGGCCGAACCAAGCATCTTTTTTCGTCTCCGGGCATCAAAATAAGTGCACAAATCCCCACAATACGCGCGCTAAGCCACGTCCTTGCAAGGGGATGGGCGGCTGCCACCTCTGCCACGACGGTAGTAGAGGCAAAGGGAAAGCTTACGCCGAGCGCGAATCAGGCGGGGACAGGAGAACCAAGCGTGTTAGCTGTTGACCAAGAGATGCAGGACAACGTCCGGAAGGCAAAGCCCGGCGATCGGTGGGATTTTGCCGGCTCGGACGAGGAAATTCGCGACGAGGCCGCGGAAGCAGCGGACGAGTCTGCCTCGGAAGACCTGGACCTTACCCCGGGAGACGCAGGAACGTCGGCTGACGTGGTGGGCACCTATCTCCGCGAAATCGCGCGGACGAAGCTGCTTACCCGCGAGGGCGAAGTGGAACTCGCGCAGCGCATCGAGCGCGGCCAGGCCCGCGCGTGGAAGGCGATTTCGCGCTCGGCCGTGGTGTGGAAAGAGCTCGCGGCCGTGGCGGAAGAGCTGCGTAGCGGGCTGCGCTCCATCGCGGACGTAATTGATTGCGGCGATGCCGAGCCCACGCCCAAATTCCTCGAAAACAAGACCCGCAAGACTCTGGACTCGCTCGACAAGATCGCGCAACTCTACAAATCCGCCCTGGCGCAGGCGAAGGAACTCGCGCGCATTTCCAAATCGCAAGATGCCTCCCGCGCGCGCGCCCGCTATCGCCTGGTCCGCACGCAAATCCGGATTTCGCAGCTCGTCCAATCGATCGAGTTCGTCGCGACCGAAAAAGCAAGGCTGGTGGCGAAGATTCAGGCGACGCGCGAGAGTGTGCTCGCGCTCGAAAAGGAAATCGCGCGGCTGCAGCGCCGGCAAGCGAATGCCTCGAAGCAGGCTCTTCGAGATGCGCGGAAACTGCTGGCGGCGCGTCGCGCGGAAATGCGAAAAATCGAAGCGATGCCCAGCCTTCCATCGAAAGACCTCGACCGCACGCTCGCCAACATCCGGCAGGGCGAAGCCGAGTCGGAGCAGGCCAAGCGGGACCTTGCCCAGGCGAACCTGCGGCTCGTGGTGTCCATCGCCAAGCGCTATCAGAACCGCGGGCTCGACATCCTCGACCTGGTGCAAGAGGGCAATATCGGGCTGATGAAGGCGATCGAAAAGTTCGAGTGGCGGCGCGGCTACAAATTCTCGACGTACGCCACCTGGTGGATCTGGCAATCCGTCACGCGGGCGATCGCCATCCAGGCGCGCACCGTGCGCCTGCCCGTGCACGTGATCGAGATGATCAACCGGTTTGCGCACATGAACCAGCGGCTGATGAAGGAGCTCGGCCGCAGGCCCACGGCGGAGGAAATCGCAGACCGCATGGGGCTTACGCTGGGAAAGGTGCGTTCGCTGATGCAGAGCATGCAGGACCCGCTCTCGCTCGACATGCCCGTGGGCGAAGACGATTCGCACCTGGGCGATCTGATCGAGAACACCGCGAGCGTGTCTCCATCCGACGCGATGATCGAATACGACATGAAGGAGCGAACGTCGGCGGCCCTGAGCGCGCTCACTCCGCGAGAGGCGCAAGTGATCCGGATGCGTTTCGGCCTGGACGGCGGCACGGAGCACACTCTCGACGAAGTGGGCCAAGTCTTCGGGCTGACGAGAGAGCGCATCCGACAGATCGAGGTCAAGGCCATGCGCACGCTGCGCGAGGCCGCGCACGTGCAGGACCTGCGCTCGTTTCTGCGCCGCGCGGCGTAATCCCGATTTCTCTCACGCAGGCGGCGCAGCGCGGGCGGGCTTTTTGCCGGCGAGGGCGCCGGGCGTGATTTCCAGGCAGCGCCGGACGTCGTTCCAGTTCGCGCGCGTTCCGAGGTCCCAGCACAGCTCCTGCATTTTCTCGATGATGGCCAGCTCGTCGATTCCCGTCGCGCGTCTCGCCTGGCAACCGCGAATCATCGTCGGATAGAGACAAACGTTTCCCGGAACATCGTGGTCGACGTCCGCCAGGTACACGAACGCCCGGTCGTTGCGCTCGATGCGGTCCACCGCGTAGTCATCCACAAAGTTGCCCGCGCCGTAAAAAATCGGCCGCTCCTTGTAGAATTCGATCCCG
>DATLWP010000035.1:0-17540 GCA_035576265.1 Candidatus Polarisedimenticolia bacterium | reverse complement strand
TACGCAAACATCCGATCGACGGGTCTCGGGTTTCTGGACAGTAAGCAATTCGACGGCGGGTCGCGCACTATGCAGCTCGTCTTGAAGCTCACTTTCTAGATCCCGCGCCACAACAGCAACAAGATCGAAGGGGCTCCGTTGCGGGGCCCCTTCTTTTTATTGCGCCTACGCGCCTGAAAAGCCGCAAAAAGGCGCCGCAGCGCATTCGATGGGTGTGCTTCCCGCTAGCGTGCCGAGTCTCCGGCAGTGACCTAAATTCTCCTCCAGCATGGCGCCGTCGCAGCGCGCAACTTTCAGAACGGTCCGCACGTATAGATGGGAAGGGCGTACAATCGCACAAGGGAACAGCATGGCCGAAAAGACCTCGATGACGCTCGACGAGGCGGTGCGGATCGCCACGGCGAACCTGTGGGCACACAAGCTGCGCAGCGTGCTGACGCTGCTGGGCGTGGTGATCGGGGTGACGTCCGTGATCGCGGTGGTGAGCCTCGTCAACGGGCTGAACCGCTACGTGGCCGAAAAGGTGTTCAATCTGGGCGCGGACGTCTTCCTTGTCAATCGCGCGCCGGCGATCATCACCAGTATCGACCAGTGGGAGGAAAGCCAGAAGCGCAAGAAATTCCACTTCGATGACTACGAAGCCATCCGCGACGACTGCCACCGCTGCGTAGCCGTCGCCGCCAGCCTCAACAAGACCGGCCAGGTGAAGTACGGCACGGACTATCTCTCCGATTCGGCCATCGTCGGATTCACGCACGAGATGCCGGAAGTCTATAGCCGCGAACTCGCGCAGGGCCGCTACTTCACGCGGCTCGACGTACTTCGCGGCTCGCCCGTGTGCGACGTGGGCTACGACGTCGTCAACAAGCTCTTCCCTGGGACGGACCCCGTCGGCAAGGAGATCCGGGTCGATACGTCGGAGTGCGAAATCATCGGCGTGGGGAAGAAACGTGGCTCGGTGATGGGCCAGTCGCAGGACAACTGGGTGATCATGCCGCTGACGACCTATCAGAAGATTTACGGGAGCGACAATTCGCTCCGCCTGTGGGTCAAGGCCGCCGGAACGCAGGCGCTGGAACCCACCATGGACGAGGTTCGGCTCATCCTGCGCGGGCGCCGCCATGTCGCCTACCGGGACTCGGATGATTTTGCGATGGATACGAATGCGTCGTTTCTCGCGCTTTGGGGCAACATCAGCGGCACGTTCTTCGGCGTGATGATTGGAATCGCCTCGATTGCCCTGATTGTGGGCGGCATCGTGATCATGAACATCATGCTCGTGTCGGTGACGGAGCGGACGCGCGAAATCGGCCTGCGAAAGTCGCTGGGGGCGCGGCAAAGCGATATCCGGCTGCAGTTTCTGATCGAGTCGTCCACGATCGCGGCCATTGGCGGGGCGATGGGCGTTGTGCTGGGAATCCTGCTGGCTAAGATCGTGACGTTGACGACGTCGCTGCCGAGCTCGGTGCAATTCTGGTCGGTTCTGGCGGGGCTGCTGATGGCCACGAGCGTGGGACTGTTCTTCGGTGTGTATCCCGCCTCGAAGGCGGCGCGGCTCGATCCGGTGGTGGCGTTGCGGCAGGAGTGACGGAGGAGAAGGTGAGCGGGAGACGCAGGTTCGGCGAGTTCAAGGAATCGATCGCGCTGGCGCTCGACGTGCTGCGGCGGAATCCGCTCCGATCGTCGCTGACCGTGCTGGGCATCGTCATCGGCGTGACCACGATCATCGCCATCGGCGCGGTGATCAACGGGCTGAATTCCAACGTGCTCGGCAATATCGAGTCGCTCGGATCAACCACGATCATCTGCTATCGGTTTTCCTGGGCTACCATGGGGCGGCTATCGGCGGATGTGCTGCAGCGGAAGGAGCTGAAGGCGGAATGGGCCGACGGCCTGGCGCAACTTTCGCATGTGAAGGCGACGGCTCCGATGGCGCGGATCGAGAACTGGAATATCGGCGCGGGATCGAGCAACGTGCGGCGCGGCAACCTGCGCGCGAAGAACGTGATTTTGGAGGGGATTACGCCTTCCATCGTGAAGATCAGCAGTTTCAACCTCGAGCACGGCCGCTTTTTCAACGAAACGGACGAAACACATCATTCCGCAGTCACGGTCTTGGGCCACATCACTGCGAATACGCTCTTTCCCAACGGCCAAGATCCCTCGGGACAGGAAGTGCTGCTTGAAGGACAAGTGTTCACCGTTGTGGGCGTGCTGGAGGAGCAGAAGCAAGCGCTGGGAACCGGGGAAAATCCGGAGGACAATATCGCCATCGTGCCCTTCTCGACGATGCGAAAAATGCATCCCGAGTTCAAGGACTTCACCATCTTGGTGGCGGCGGACGACACGAAGAACATGCCGCTGGTGGTCGACGAGGTGCGCGACTATCTCCGCCGGATGCGGCGGCTCCCGTCGGACAAGGACGATGATTTTGCGCTCCTGACCACGGACACGTTCCTCGATCTGTGGAAGCAGATTTCGAGCGGAATCTTCATCGTGATGCTGGCGGTCGGCTCCGTGGCGCTGCTGGTGGGCGGCATCGGCGTGATGAACATCATGCTGGTGAGCGTGACCGAGCGCACGCGCGAGATCGGAGTGCGCAAAGCGATCGGAGCGCGCCGGACCAATATATTGACGCAATTTTTGCTGGAAGCCGTGACGCTGGCAGGTGTCGGCGGAGCCATCGGCGTCCTTCTCGGGTGGACCCTGGTGTTCGGCGTGCGGCTGGCCTTCCCATCTTTTCCCGCTTCCGTTTCGGCCGCTCTCGTGACCCTCGGCGTGTCGGTCGCGGGTTTGATCGGAGTTTTCTTCGGTGTGTACCCGGCCTGGAAGGCCGCGCGGCTGAATCCCGTCGAAGCCTTGCGCTACGAATAGGGACGAGGGATGAGGGCGAGGGGTGAGAGAAAACCCATATCTCGCTTTGGTCAGGTGGCAAGACTTCGCAGCTTTTGAATCAGTCCGGAAATCATGCGTCCGACTTCGTCGGTTAGTCCCAAGACAGCTTCGACATCTTCGGATTTCAAATACGCCAGGCGCACTGCAATCAATAGGTGAGTTTCTAATTCGAGCAGTGAGCCCCGTGCGATAGAAAGGTGACGCAGATAGTCGCCGGTGTGCTTTCGAC
Organism: Candidatus Polarisedimenticolia bacterium; assembly: GCA_035576265.1. Lineage (GTDB taxonomy): Bacteria > Acidobacteriota > Terriglobia > Acidiferrales > UBA7541 > Palsa-295. Next base: position 14,416 of record DATLWP010000035.1, on the reverse strand, counting down.
CATGGCCTTCCGCAATGTTTGCAGGTATCGAGACAGCGGCTCGCTTGATCTGGGAGGCGAGGCCGTAGCTTTCGGACTGAGGGAGCCGTTTGGCAACCTCATAACTTGTGACAACCAGATCCATAGACTTTTGCCAAATTAGAAGGTCGCGATAACTCTTGATGCCCGCGGCCATGCCTCACCCCTCACCCCTCACCCCTCACCCCTGCGAGTGCAGCGAGTGATTCCTCGTAAGGCGGACGCGCGACGCCGCGTTCCGTGATGATCGCGGTGATCAAACGCGCGGGCGTGACGTCGAAGGCGGGGTGGGCGGCGCGAACGTCGGGGGAGATGCGCACGCCGGCGAGATGCGTCACCTCTTCGGCGGAGCGTTCCTCGATGGGGATTTGCTCTCCGGAAGGAATCGAAAGATCGAGGGTCGAAATCGGCGCGGCCACGTAGAACGGGACGCGATGCTCGTTCGCCAGCACCGCGATACCGTAGGTGCCGATCTTATTGGCCGTGTCGCCGTTGCGCGCGATTCGGTCGGCGCCCACGACCACGGCTCCGATGCCCCCGGTCTTCAGAAAGTGCCCGACCATATTGTCGGTGATGAGAGTGAGCGGAATGTGGTCTTGGTGTAGTTCCCAGGCGGTCAGCCGCGCTCCCTGCAGAAAAGGCCGCGTCTCCGGGACCAGCACCTCGATCCGGTAGCCGCCTTCGACGGCCGTGCGGATCACGCCCAGGGCCGTGCCGATTCCGCCGGTGGCCAGCGCACCCGCATTGCACTGCGTCATTACGCGGCCGCTTTTCGGCAGCAACTCCGCGCCGAATCGGCCGATGCGCTCATCCGCCTCGCGGCGCTCCTGGTGGACTTTCTGCGCTTCCTTGACGAGCGCAGCGCGAATGCGCGCCAGCGCGCTCGCGGAGTCTCCTGATCCGTCTGTTTCCGCCTCGCGCGCCAGATCTGCGAATCGCCGCCTAAATCGCTCGATGGCCCAGAACAGGTCCACGGCCGTTGGCCGCGTGCGCGCGAGCGTCTCGCAGATGACTGCGAATTCAGCGCGCATGTCATCGACAGTTTTCGCCTTCGAGCGCTGGACGCCCAGCGCGACGCCCATGGCCGCCGCCACGCCGATCGCCGGCGCCCCCCGGATGACCATGTCCTTGATCGCCTGGGCCAGCTCGCGGTAATCGGTGTAAGTCCGGTAGAGGACCTCGCCCGGCAGCCGGCGCTGGTCGAGCAGGACGACTCCTTCGCTGGTCCATCGAATCGGTTCAACGGTGCGCAATGAAATCCTTTCTATCGCGAGGAAAATGCAAGCTCATTCTAGCCGATTCCAACCGCGACTGGACGAAACCGGGCTCACGGGCTCGGGGGAAAGCGCCGGAGTCCGTGCGAGGCGATGAAAAACGCCAGGGAGACGAAGGAATTGTAGCTCACGTGGAGCAGGTAACTGGCGACCACCGTTCCCGTCACGGCACGCGCATATGTGAATACGATGCCGACGATCACCAGCAGCACGATTTGTCCCCAGCCACCCCACAACTGCGGTGCGTGCAGAATTCCGAAGAGAACTCCCGTCCCGATGATTCCCGTGGCCACTCCGAAGCGGCGCGCGATGACCGGATAAATAAAGCCGCGGAAAATCGTTTCCTCGATCACCGGCGCAATCAAGATCGCCATTAGTATGAACAGGATGGCGGCCATGCGGTCCTGAAAGAGCTTTTCGATCGGCAGTTTGGTTTTCGTTCCGATCAAGCCCGACGCGAACTCGATGACGATGGCAAACACGAGTCCCGCGCCGAGAATGCCGAGGTACGCAACGACGCGAGGCCTTCCGCCGGTCTCGATTGGACGCCAGCCGATGGTCCGCCAAAACGGCGTACGAGCCCGGATCCGTACCTGCGCGACGAGATAGCCCAGCAGCGCGAAGAGCAGCAACGCCTGCGCCACGAGCGCGAAGTAACTCTGCGTTCTCGGTGATTGCCGGATCTGCGCCGGGCCGACGCCGCAAAGTGCGAAGATTCCCTCCACCAGGAGAGTCAACACGATCGTCGCGGCGAGAGTAAACACTCCCAGAAACAGCACGTCCGGCCATTTCCACGGAACGCGAAGATCTTCCGGAACGCCTGGGCCCGCGGGAGCGGGGGGCGCCTGCTCGACAACGGCGTCTTCCGGCGGAGTCGCGCCCGCGTTCGGCTCCGCTTCACCCGATGGCGCCGCGCCACCGAAATCGAGTGGCTCTCGAGGAGGCGTCGTATTGTGTTCGTCAAAGCTCATAACCGGTCGCCGCGCCTCATTCACGGGTGGGGTGCGTCACTGCACTCTACCGGCACTGGGCGATTCCGCGCAAGCCGCGGGAGTCGATGCGCAATTTTGTTTCGCGCCGATTCTTGCCGCCGCGAGGGCGCGGGTGAGAATCCGACCGGTGTAGGATTTCTTGCTGCGCGCAACCTCCTCGGGCGCACCCTGCGCGACGATGCGTCCGCCGGCCTCGCCGCCTTCCGGTCCGAGATCGATGATCCAGTCCGCCTGCTTGATCACGTCGAGATTGTGTTCGATGATCAGCACGGTGTTGCCGAGAGAGACGAGGCGGTTGAGCACGTCGAGCAGCTTCTTCACGTCGTCGAAATGCAAGCCCGTGGTGGGCTCGTCGAGAATGTAGAGCGTGCGGCCGGTCTGGCGCCGCGAAAGCTCGCGCGCGAGCTTGGTGCGCTGCGCTTCGCCGCCGGAAAGCGTGGTGGAGGATTGCCCGAGCTGCACGTAGCCAAGGCCGACGTCCACCAGCGTCTGTAGTTTCTGTTGAATCGCTGGAATGTTTTCGAGCAGTTTCAGCGCTTCCTCGATCGGCAGATCGAGCAGGTCGGAAATCGAGCAGCCCTTGTAGCGCACCGCGAGGGTTTCCGCGTTGTAACGCTTGCCGCGGCAGACTTCGCAGGTGACGTAGACGTCCGGCAGGAAGTTCATCTCGATACGCCGCTGGCCGTTGCCCTGGCACGCCTCGCAGCGCCCGCCCTTCACGTTGAAGCTGAACCGGCCGGGCCGGTAGCCGCGCTCGCGCGATTCGGGCAGCATGGCGAAGAGTTCGCGGATGGGCGCGAAGACGCCGGCATACGTGGCGGGATTCGAGCGCGGTGTGCGCCCGATGGGCGCTTGGTCGATTTGAATCACCTTGTCGATGTGCTCGATGCCGAGGATGGCTCGATGCGCGCCGGGCCGCTCCATCGAGCGGTAGAGTTTGGCGGCGAGCGCGCGATACAGAATGTCGTTTACCAGCGTCGATTTTCCCGAGCCTGATACGCCGGTGACGACTGTGAGCAGCCCCAGCGGTATCGCCACGTCGATGTTCTTCAAATTGTTGCCGTGCGCGCCGAGGACGGCGAGCGATTTGCCGTTCGGGCCGCGCCGCGCGCTTGGCACCGGAATTTGCATCCGTCCAGCCAGGTATTGCCCGGTGAGCGAACCCGGATTCGCGGCGATCTCCTTCGGTGTTCCCGAGGCGACCAGATGGCCGCCGGCCTTTCCCGCACCGGGCCCGAGGTCCACCACGTAATTGGCGCGGCGAATCGTCTCTTCGTCATGCTCGACCACAAGCACCGTGTTGCCGAGATCGCGGAGCGTTTCAAGTGTTGCGAGCAGGCGGCCATTGTCGCGGGCGTGCAGTCCGATCGAAGGCTCGTCGAGAACGTAGAGCACGCCGCGCAGGCGCGACCCGATCTGCGTCGCCAGGCGAATCCGCTGCGCCTCGCCCCCGGAAAGCGTGGCGGCCGACCGGTCGAGCGACAAGTAACCGAGACCCACGGCCAGGAGAAAATCGATGCGTTCGGCGATTTCGCTGAGCGGGCGCTCCGCGATCTTCCCCTGCCGCAGCGTGAGGCGGGCCCGAATCTTGTCCACGGCAGCGCGGGCCCGGACGAGCGGCAAGGCGGTGAAGTCCGCGATCGAGAGCCCGGCAATCTTCACCGCGAGGCTCTCCGGGCGCAGGCGCCGCTCGCTGCAGGAAGCGCACGGAGCGGGCGACATATACTGGGTGAGCCATTCGCGGACGTTGTCGGAGTTCGATTCGGCCAGAAGGCTTTCCAGATGCGGCAGGATGCCCTGAAAGTGCTGTCCCTTGCCTGAGTCGCCGTGCGACGGGTTACCTTGCAAGATCAAATTCTGCGCTTTGCGCGGCAGCTTCTCGAACGGCGTGTCGAGATCGAACCCGTGGGCGGCGGCCGCGATGCGCAACGTGCGCTGCAGATGCGTCGAGCCCGAACCGGGACCGAGACCCCCGTCGAAGAGCGGCTTCGTCCAGTCCACAATCACCTTCGCCGGATCGAATTCGTATTTCGAGCCGAGGCCGTGGCATTCCGTGCATGCGCCGTACGGCGAATTGAAGCTGAACGAGCGCGGCTCGAGCTGCGGCACGGAGATGCCGCAATCGGGGCAGGCGAGCTTTTCCGAGTAAACGTGCTCCTCGCCGCCGACCACGGAGGTTGTGACGAGGCCGCCCGTGAGCTTCAGCGCCGTTTCGACCGATTGCTCCAGGCGCTGCGCGATACCGCTCTTCAGCAGCAGGCGGTCCACCACGATTTCGATCGTGTGATTCTTGCGGCGGTCGAGCGTGGGCGGCTCATCGAGATTCACGAGCTGGCCGTCCACGCGCGCGCGGACGTATCCTTCCTTCGCGTACTTCTCGAGTTCCTTCTTGTATTCGCCCTTTCTTCCGCGCACCACCGGCGCGAGGATCATGATCCGTTCCTCGGGCTTGAGAGCGAGCACGGCCTGCACGATCTGTTCCGTGGACTGGCGCGTGATCGGCTTCCCGCATTTTGGGCAGTGCGGCGTGCCGATGGCGCTGAAGACGACGCGCAAGTAATCGTAAATTTCCGTGATCGTGCCGACCGTCGAGCGAGGCGACCGCGTGGTGGTCTTTTGCTCGATCGCAATGGAGGGCGACAATCCCTCGACCGCATCCACTTCGGGCCGCTCCATCTGATCGAGGAACTGCCGCGCGTAGGCCGAGAGCGATTCCACGTAGCGCCGCTGGCCCTCGGCATAGAGCGTATCGAACGCGAGCGAGGATTTGCCCGAGCCGGAAAGCCCGGTGATGACCGTCAGAGTGTTGCGCGGGATTTCCAGGCTGATGTTTTTGAGATTGTGCTGCCGGGCGCCCCGGATAACGATGTTCTTCAGAGCCATCGGTGGAGTGCCCTTGTACAGAAGGGCGCTCTGCACACTGGGTAGAATCGTCCCAGTGTAATTTCCCAACATAGCAAGGGGGCTCGCTCCGGTCAAGAAGTGATGGGAGAGCTTCGCTTTCCTTTTGGTCGAAAAATTCTGGACTTGCGGCGGCGCTCCCCAACATCGTGTCGCGCAGCTCGAGTACTCCGGAATTTTTACTGTCGCCAAGGACTTTTTACCGAGGTCTCGGAATGGAAGGGCTGTGATTTCAGCAGCTTGGCTTTGGTTTCCGGCGTGCGGTGTATTTGCGTGTCAGGGGGAGGAAAGCCGAGGATCCCTTTAGGGGATTGAGGGCTGGGCCGGCTTCCTCTCCCCGGCTACCTGCCGCCGCGTCGCAAATTCCGCTTCCCCTTGAGCATGCACGGCGGCAGGTTTCACTTGCCTTTCGCCGCGATCTCCCGGAGTACCGCGGGAAGAATCTTCGTGTTGCGGATTCCCGTTGGCGCAGGAATCGTGTAAATTTAAGTAGAGCGATTCGCCGTCAAATTGGGGCGTGGTCCAATCGGTAGGACACCTCACTGTTAATGAGGATGGTGGTGGTTCGAGTCCACCCGCCCCAGCCAACTCGCGGCCTGCAAGCTCGCACCATCCTACGGCGGGCGCTAATCCCGGGCGGCAGGAAATCCGGCCGTGGTCCAGCCGCGCCAGCCGCCGTCCATCGAAACGACGTTGCGGTAGCCCATCTTCTGAAGACTTTCCGCCGCGAGTGCGGAGCGGTAACCTCCTCCGCAGTACAACACGATGGCTGCGTCCTGATCCGGAACGGTTTGCTCGATGTCGCGTTCGAGGTGCCCCCGGCAGAGGTGGATGGCGCCGGGAATGTGGCCGCCCGCCCATTCAGAATCCTCGCGGGTGTCAATGAGCACGAATTGTTCGCCGGTGTCGAGCCGCTTCTTCGTCGCGCGGCAGTCTTCTTCCTTGATCCGCTTCTTCGCCTCATTCACGAGGTTCAAAAATCCCGGGGAGTGATGCATCGCTAGCGCCTCGTCCGTTCGTGCGATACCGCGCGAGAAAACTCTACCACAGAGGCCGTCACTTCATGTCGCGCCAGTTCGGGCCGGTTTTGATCTCTACCAGCAGCGGCACGCGCAGCTCGTGAACGCCCTCCATTACTTCCTTCACGAGTTTGGTAAGCCGCGGGAGCTCCTTCTCCCGGGCTTCGAACAGCAGCTCGTCGTGGACCTGCAAAATCATGCGAGATTCGAATGGACCGGCCAGGCGGCGGTCGAGTTCGATCATGGCGAGCTTGATGAGATCGGCGGCCGTGCCCTGCATCGGCGTATTCATCGCGGTGCGCTCGGCGAAACTGCGCAGGTTCGGCTGCGGTGAATTGATCTCGGGAATCGGCCGGGTGCGGCCAAAGAGCGTCTTCGTGAATCCCGTCTGGCGGACTTGGGCGATCTGTTCGTCGAGGAATTTCTTCACGCCGCTATAGCGCTCGAAATACGCGGCGATGAATTGCGAAGCCTCTTTCGTGTCGATCCCGAGCTGCCGGGCGAGTCCGAACGCCGACAGCCCATAGATCACGCCGAAATTGATGATCTTGGCCACGCGGCGGTGCTCCGGCGTCTGCGCCAGCGGCCCGACGCCGAACACTTCCTGGGCCGTGCGCGCGTGAATGTCCTCGCCGTGGCGGAAGGCTTCGACGAGAACGGGATCCTCGGAAAGATGCGCCAAAATGCGCAGCTCGATCTGCGAATAGTCGGCCGAAAGAAGCACGCTGCCCCGCGGAGCGACGAACGCCGCGCGGATTTCGCGTCCGAGTTCGCTTCGCACAGGGATGTTCTGCAGGTTGGGATTCGACGAGCTCAGGCGGCCCGTCGCCGTGCCGGTCTGGCTGAATCGCGTGTGCAGGCGGCCCGTGGCGGGATGGATCAGCCGCGGGAGGGCGTCGGCGTAGGTGGATTTTAGCTTCGCGAGCTCGCGATACTCGAGGATTTTGCTCGGTAGCTCGTGAACGAGCGCCAGCTCTTCGAGCACTTCGGCGGCCGTCGAGCGGGCCTTGCCCCGGCCGCGCCGCGGAGGCTGCAGATTCAGCTTGTCGAAGAGAACTTCCGCGAGCTGCTGCGGCGAATTGACCTTGAATTCGAATCCGGCCAGCTCGTAGATGCTCTTTTCCAGTCGCGCGATTTCTTCCTGCGCATTCGCGGAAATGAGATCGAGTTCCTTCCGGTCCACGCGGATCCCGGCGGCTTCCATGTGCGCCAGCACGGGTGCAAGAGGGAGGTCGATTGTTTCGTAGAGTTCTGCGAGACCCTGCTTCTCCACCTCGGCGCGCAATGTCGGCGCTAGACGCAGCAGGAAATCGGCGCGCTCTCCGTCCGCGCCGGAAAGGGTTTGATTCAAATGGCGCAGGACGGCCTCGGGGAATGCATGGTTCGCCGTCGTGGGCCGCAGGAGATAGGAGTAAAGCATGGTCGCGTGGCGCACTCCGGCGAGAGGCTTTGCGCTGCCCTCCGAATCGGGCACGGCCAGCAGATGCGCGAGCTTCGGGTCGTGCACGACTTTGGGCCGCTTCGCGTCCGCCAGCCAATCGTTCATGGCCGCGAGAGCCTCGTTCTCGGCATCGTTCGCAGCCGTGCGCGCCGAGCCGGGCTTCGCCGATATCTCGACCCCGAGAACCCGCGAGCCGAATCCTTGCTCTTCTGGTTCCTGGGAATCGAGCGAGAGCCAAAGCGCAACCTCCTTGCCGGGGGCGATCGATGCGAGAAATTTGCGGAGCGCGGCGGGGGAGTCGAGGGCCGCGTAATCCGTCTTGCGCCCGTCGGCCAGAGGCGCCAGATCGCGCAGCAGGGAAGTGAAGCCAAGTTCGACGAAAAGCTCGCGAAGCGCCGCGGAGTCGGGCTCCTGAATCTTCAGCGCGTCGAGGTCGAGCGCCACCGGGGCGTCGGTGTGGATCTTGGCGAGTTGTTTGCTGAGCCGCACGAAGTCGCCGTACTTTTCGAGCGCCTCGCGGTAGCTCGCTCGTTTCACTTCGCCAGCGCGCGCGACCGCTTCTTCGGCGCTGCCGAACTGCTGGATCAATTGCCGAGCCCCGACCTCGCCGATGCCGGCCTTGCGGCGCTCTCCCTCGGCAGGCTTCTCGTGCGGATCGCGCGCACCGGGAATGTTGTCGATCGAATCGCCCATCAGGGCCATGACGTCCGCCACCTTTTCCGGAGGCACGCCCAGAATCTCTTCGACCTTTTTCTCGTCGATTACCAGATCGTCTTTTGCCGGATTGAGGATCCGCACTCGCCCGCCGACAAGCTGCAGCATGTCCTTGTCGCTTGTGACGATCACCACATCCAGATCCTCGCCCGCCGCCTGATGCGCCAGCGCGCCGATCACATCGTCCGCCTCGTAGCCGGGATACTCGAGAATCGGCAGACGCATCGCCGCGCAGTAGCGGCGCACGTAGGGCAATTGCAAGGAGAGGTCCGGCGGTACCGGCGGCCGCTGCGCCTTGTACGCGGCAAAGAGCTTGTCGCGAAACGTGGGCGCGGCCACATCGAACACCACCGCCACATAGTCCGGGCGCAAATCCTTGTTCTTGAGCAGCCGCCGCATCATGGTGGCAAACAAGTAGGGCACTTTCGTCGGAACTCCCGCGGAGGTTTGCAGGCGCTCCATCGGCGCGTAGAAGGCGCGGAAGATGTAGCCCATGGCGTCGACGAGGAAGAGGCGTTTTGGTTCTTTGGCAGTCATGCGAAGCGGCGCGCGTGCGCCAACCGCCGCGCGGCATGCGGGTGCGCAGGGGGGCCGGGCCGGGAGCCGAGTATAGCAGACTGGCTGCGCCGCTCCGGTCCGCCCGCCGCCGCTGCTCCGCTGGTCGACCGGACAGCTCATTGTTTCGCAGACAAGTGTGCTGATTTGTGATACTTGTGAAATATTTCGGCGCTGCCCTGCGTATCCATCCATGGACAGAGAGAAGACGACCGGGACGATGAGTGAGGCGCAACTGGCGCACGTGCTCTCCCAGGTCCGGGCGGGTGATTCCGACGCCTGGGGCGAGCTCTATCGCCGTTACGCTCCGGCCATTTACCGGTTTTGTCGGCGCATCCTTCCGGCCCGCGAGGATGCGGAAGACGCAACCACGGAAATCTTCATGAAAGTGCGGCAGAAGCTCGGCACCTACGACGCCACGCGGCCCTTCACGGCGTGGCTCTACAAGGTGGCGAGCAATCACTGCTGGGATACGCTGCGCCGGCGGCACATCCGGCAGGACCTCGAGACCGGCGAAGTGGAAAACCTTCCGCTCGAGCATCCCGATCCGAGCCAGCTCGAACGCTTGCAGGCCGAACGCACCAGCAAAGAGGTGCGGTCGGGCCTAGCCAAGCTTCCCGACCGGGCGCGCATGGCGCTCGTCCTGCGGTATTACGCCGAAATGAGCTACGACGAAATTGCTGAGACCCTGGGTGTGCGCCGCGCGTTCGTGGGCGTGCTGCTGCTGCGCGCACGGCATCAATTGCGCGATGTGTTGCAGGGGAGCGGTGCACGAGCAGCCGTTGCTGGGAGAGACTGATGAGCCCTATGGATAAACATTACGACGAAATGACCGTCCTGCTGTACCACGAAGGCCAGCTCGACGCCGCCCACGCAGAGGAGATCTCCGCGCACCTCGCTTCCTGCGCCGCGTGCCGCGGGCTGCTTCACGCGCTCGAGGCGGAAGAGGTTTGGCTGCGCGAAGCGCTCACGGCGCACGAGGAATCGATTCCCGCCCGCCTGGCGCACGCTCCCGGCCGCCGCACGGCCCACTGGGGATGGATCACGGCCTTCGCGCTGTCTGCTGGCGGGGTTTACACGCTCTGGACCGGATTCGTCGATCCCTGGGTCGCGCAGGCGCAACAGGCGGGTTTCACGCAAGGAAGTCTTCTTACCATGCTCTTTTTTACGGGTGCTTTCTCGAAAGGATGGGACGCAATGCGAACCTTGATGGAATTCCTGGCCATGGCAACGCTTGGGTCGGTGGTGATCTGGTTGCTGAGGAAGCACTGGAAGCGCTTTCCGATGGTGGCGGCGGTGATGGGCGCGCTGGCTTGCGCCCTGGCGCTGCCTCCCTCCGCCAGGGCCGCAGAAGTGAGGCGCGGCGATCCGAGCTACACGCTCTCCGCCGGTCAGGAGGTGAAAACCGACCTGATCGTGTTCGCCGCGCGCACGCGGATCGACGGAGATGTGGACGGCGATCTAATCGTGTGGTCCCAGAGCGTGATCGTGAACGGTCACGTGAAGGGCGACATTCTTGGCTTCGCGCAATCGCTCACCTTGAATGGTCCCGTGGACGGCAACGTGCGCGCCTGGGCCCAAAGTACGTCGCTCAATGGGACCATCGCGAAGAACGCCATGATCTTTTCGGAGCAAATGGATTTCGATGAGAAAGCCAATGTCGGCGGTACGATGACGCTGTTTTCGGCCAATGCGGAGCTGGACGGCCATCTCGGAGGTGACCTGATGGCCGCCGGCGGTGTGTTCGACATCGACGGCTCGCTCGGCAACAACGCCAGTATCCGCGCCGGCCGGCTCTCCATCGGACCCCACGCCGAGATCAAGGGGCATACAAAGTATTCGGGTCGCCGCCAACCGGATGTTTCTCCCGGTGCGAAGCTGGGTAGCCCGATTGAAACCACGATCGTCAAGCGCGGCCCCAACTACAGCCGTCCCGGCTATTACTGGCACCAGATGCTCATGTGGGGCGCCAGCTTCCTCTTCGGCCTCGTGGTGCTGCTGGCGGTGCCGGCTTTCTTCTCCGATGTCGTCCAGGGAAGCAAGAGGATAGGCCCGGCGCTGGGCTTCGGCGTCCTGTTCGTGTTTGCCACTCCCATAGCAGCGATCATTGCCTGCATCACGATCGTAGGCTTGGGAGTTGGGATCGCAGCGCTGCTGCTCTATGTGATCGCGCTGTACTCCGCGCAGGTGTTTATCGGCTCGTGGCTCGGGGAGAAGCTGTTGGGCGTGGAAGTGGGAGTGGGCGCGGCGATCGGGAGGCTGGCCCTCGGCTTGGCCGTTCTGCGAGCTCTGCACATGCTGCCATACGCGGGGCCTTTGATTGGCCTCATCGTCGTCATCTGGGGCGTGGGCGCGCTGTCCCTGGCGCTGTACAAGAGGTTCCGGCCGCAATCACCGGCCGCGGCCTGAACGCCTTCAAGAATTCGGCGGCGTTCAAACGCTGGTTCCGCTACAATCCCGTGCGGCTGCGGGCGGCTCGCTTCGCGCTCCGCAGAGGCGGATACCCTTGGGCCTAACCGAGCGCTGGCGCGAGATCCGGGCAGGCTTCGAGCCTGCATTCTGGGTCGCCAATTTCACCGAGATCTTCGAACGGGTCGCCTACTACGGCACCACCGCCGTTCTCGCTATTTTCCTCACCGAGCAACTCCATTTTTCAAGCGAACTCACCGGCTGGCTGATGGGCATTTCCGGGTTCGTGGTGTACTCCCTGCCGATCCTGGCGGGGACGCTGGCGGACCGGTTCGGCTTTCGGCGCGCGCTGATGTTCGCCTACCTGGTGCTGACCGCCGGATATTTCCTGCTCGGATCGGTGACGGCGCCGTGGATGGCGCCGCTTCGCGGTGCCCTGGGCGACAAATGGCTGGTGCTGGCGATCCTGATGATCCCGGCACTGGGTCCGGGCATGGTGAAACCATGCGTGGCGGGAACGATCGCGCGGACGTCCACCGAAGATGTGCGCTCGCTCGGTTACTCGATCTATTACACGCTGGTGAATATCGGCGGCGCGGTGGGCCCGCTGATGGCCTGGTTGGTGCGCGAGCGTCTGGGACTCGGAATGGAAAACGTGTTTCGCGTGGCGTCGGTAAGCGTGTTTGCCATGTTCTGGGTCACGCTGGTTTTCTACCGCGAGCCGGCGGCGGAGGCGGAAGCGAAGGTGGCGAGCGTGTGGGATGCGCTGAAGAACATGTTCGTGGTTCTGAGGAACTTTCGGTTCGTAACGTTTCTGCTGATTTCGTCCGGCTTCTACATCGTTTTCTGGCAGATTTGGATCTCCGCTCCGATCTTTCTGCGAAGGTACGTTGAGGCCAACGCCAACGTGGACCGGATGCTGTCGGTCGAAGCCGTGACCGTGATTTCGTTCCAGATTCTGGTGACGTATTTGACGCGCAAGATGGGAGCCGTGCAGTCCATCGCGCTCGGATTCCTTATCACCGGACTGTCGTTCGTCCTGCTGGCCGTGCATCCGACCATCGGGATGTTCGTAGTGATGCTGGTGGTGATGGCGCTGGGAGAAATCACGCAAGCCTCGCGCTACTACGAATACTGCTCGCGTCTCGCGCCGCCGGGGCAGCAGGGACTGTACATGGGTTACGCGTTCCTGCCCATCGCCATCGGATACTTCATCGCCGGGCCCGTGGGCGGCTACTTGCTCCGCGAATTCGGTGAAGTTCGGCACCAGCCGCGGCAGATGTGGTGGGTTGTCGTCGCTATCGGAGTGGTTACGGCCGCGCTGATGTGGCTCTACGACAAAATCGCGAGGCCGCAAGCCGTCTCCGCTACTTCCTGACGGAATCGGCGCTTGCTTTCGCGGTAGCGGCTCGAACCGCCGCAAGCGCTTCTTGCGTGGTGATCATCCGCGCGCCCAGCGCCTGCAACTCGTCGAGCGCGCGCCGGCCGTCCTCCGGGTTGAGCGCCTCGATCGCGTCCTTCACGATCGCGACCTTGCGGCCGCGCCCGAGCAGGCCCTTGGCGGCGAGCCGCACGCAATATTCTGTGACCACGCCGAAGACCACGTACTCCCGATCGCCGCCCAGCCGCTCGACCAGCTCGCCCGCGTGCGGATTGTCGAACACGTCGAGCGTCTGTTTCTCGAAGATGATCTGAGGACACCGCAGGATGTCGTCCGGCAGTTTGTGCGATGCATCGTTCGGGATCGTGCGGAAATTATCCGTCATCCCTTCGGGAAGGATGCGCGCGCCCGGCGTTCCGCGCAGGCAATGCGGCGGGAAGGTGTCGAATTCCGGGTCGTTCTCCGGGTGGGAATCGCCGCTTGAAACCAGCATCACACCATGTTCAACGGCGGCCGAAACGAGACGCTGGATCTTGGGAATGATCTTCTCGGCCCCGGGAACGTACAGCTTGCCTCCCGGCAGCATGAAATCGGCCTGCACGTCCACTTGCCAGAAAACCAGCTTCCGCGGCGCCATGGGCTTCAAGCTCCCCGGCTTTCACGGCTATTTTACCGCAAACCGGCGGACGCGCCGCCGGACCTTTTCGAGCAGCCGGTCGAGCTGTTTGCTGTAGCGCACCGGATAGACGGCCGCGCGATTGATCTGGCGATAGCGCTGCGGAAGTCGCGCGAGCCCCGCAAGACATCGGTCGCGCAGCCCGCCCACCGTCTCCGCCGGCGCGACGCGGCGGCCTTCGCGCATAACCTCCACGAGCAGTCGTTCGCCCCCATTTCCTGGCTCACCGTCGAGCGCGATCTTGTCGCTCTCGAATTCGCCGGCGGAGGTCGAATAGCGAAGCACTTGTTTGCGACCCGGATAGGTCGCCTTCGCTCGCGTCAATTTCGCGGCCTCGCGAACTTTTCCGCCGCGCTCGACTTCGACCAGCTTGTAGATCAAGTTCAGGTGCGGCGCATCGCCGGGCGTGGCCAGCGCCGTGCCCACGCCGAACGCGTCGATGGCCGCCCCCTCGCCCACGAGCGCGGCGATCTTAAACTCGTCGAGATCGCCCGACGCGAACACCTTCACGTCCTTCCATCCGGCGCGATCCAGTTCGCGCCGCACCCACCGGCTCTCCCGGGCGAGATCGCCGCTGTCGAGCCTCACGCCTGCGGGCTTGCGGCCCATGGTGATGATCTTTTTCACCGCGCCGCGCACGTCGTAGGTGTCGAGCAGCAACACCGAATCCTTGGGGAACGCGTCGAGAAAAGTGCGAAACGCCTCGGCTTCTTCTTCGTGCGCCATCACCCAGGAATGCGCCTGCGTGCCGTAGGTGTTCATTCCGAATTCGCGCCCGGCGAGAACGTTGGAAGTGCCCGCGCATCCGCCAATCGTCGCTGCGCGCGCTGCGAACAGGCTCGCTTGGCTGCCGTGCGCGCGCCGCGCGCCGAAGTCCACCACTTGCCGGCCCTGCGCGGCGGTTACGACGCGGGCCGCCTTGCTCGCGATCATCGTCTGGTAGCTGAGCATCGCGAGCAGGTACGTCTCCATGATCTGGCCTTCGATGATCGGCGCGGTCACGCGCAGCATCGGCTCGCCCGGAAAAACGAGCGTG
>DATLWP010000034.1:0-2819 GCA_035576265.1 Candidatus Polarisedimenticolia bacterium | reverse complement strand
GCCGATCCGCAGGTGGCCGCGGCGGCGGGAGTGGCCACGCCACCGGCCGAAAAATTCGGGACGGGCAGTTTCCCGTTCTTCGCAACCCAGTCGACCAGATCGAGCGGCGCGCCGAGTTCTTTCGCCTCATGCACCAGCTCTTCCTGGCCCAGCGTTGTCAGTCGCTTCATCTGGCCGACAATCGCGCGCAAGTGCCGCACGGCTTCGACAATGTTGCCCGAGCCGGCTTCGCCCTTCGTGCGAATCATGGCGGCGCCTTCAGCGACGCGGCGCAGCGCTTCCCCGAGGTTTCGCGCGCCGCAGACGAACGGCACCTTGAAGCCGTGCTTCCACACGTGGTGCTCCTCATCGGCGGGCGTCAGGACTTCGCTCTCGTCAATGTAGTCCACTTCGAGCGCTTCCAGCACCTGCGCTTCCGCGAAGTGGCCGATGCGCACCTTGGCCATCACCGGAATCGAAACCGTGTCCATGATCTCGCGAATCACACGCGGAGCGGCCATGCGCGCCACGCCGCCTTCCTTCCGGATATCGGACGGCACGCGCTCGAGCGCCATCACGGCGCATGCCCCGGCATCCTCCGCGATCTTGGCCTGATCGGCGGTGGTGACGTCCATGATGACGCCGCCCTTCAGCATCTCAGCCAGACCAACCTTCACACGCCAAAGATCGTTCTTCATCAATTCCATGTTTTATTCCCCTTTCAACTCCGCCTCAGCGCCAGCCGCATTTCTTTCTTGAACCGGCTTCAAAAGATTCGAATTCTTTCGGCAGCAGCCGATATCCGCTACCCCCTGCCGGCAGTCGAGTCCTCCGGCTCCGGGAACGCCGTGGCCACCGCGGCCCGGTAGCGCGCCGGGTCGATCTCGATAAAGTGTCCGCGCCCGCGGGCCAGGAGCGCCCCCGAAACGGTGCGTATCTCGGCTTCCCGGTAGATGCTGCGCCCTTTCCGTTCTACTTCCCATCCCTCGACGATCAGGCCCCGGCCGATCGGCACCGGCTTCACGTATTCCACCGTAAGCCCCGCGGTGACGGCATGGTCTTTATTGAAACGGCTCACTTTGGCCATCACTTCGTCAAGCAGGGTGGCGATGATGCCGCCGTGGACAAAGCCGGAACCTCCCTGATATTCGTCGCCCAGGCTGAACTCGCCGCGAATGCGCCTCGCCGCGTCGTCCTGGTCGAACGTAAGCTGCATTCCGCGGTCATTGCCACCGCCGCAGCCAAAGCAATGATTCGCCGGGTTCGGCTTGATGAGCATCCTCTGCCTTTCTTCGCTCAAGTTTCCCAACAGGATCAACCCCAGGGCTTCGCGCTCGCACCGTGCCGGCGCGACAACGACCAGAACACCATCTTCAGATCAACGCCACACGGGCGTGAAACTCGTCGCGGACTCCGCGCTGGCGTTTGCGAAGCTCCGCTTTCAACAGCTCGCAGAATGTTTCGATTCCGCGCGCGATGCGCTTTTCGTCGACGCTGGCGAAGCCGAGTCGCAGCGTATTCGGCTGCGGATGCTGAAAGTAGAAATACCGCCCGGGCAGAAACAGGATACCGCGTTCGCGCGCGTGAATCAGCAGCTCTCCGGCATCGAAGCCCGGCGGCAAGGTCACCCACAACGTCATGCCTCCCTCGGGGCGCGTCCATCCGGTTGATTCGGGCATGTGCTTTTCGAGCGCCTCTTCCATCGCTTCGAGCCGGCTCCGGTACACCTTCTTCATCTTCGCGATATGACGCGCGAAGTATCCACGCCGGATGAACTCGGCCATTGCCGCCTGCGAAAGCTGGTCCGTGTGCAGGTCGGTCGATTGCTTCACGAGACGAAGCCGTTCGATCGCGCTCTCTGCACCGATGCACCAGCCCACGCGAAGTCCCGGAAATGCAATCTTCGAAAAACTGTCGATCTGGATCACATTGCCGGAGCTGTCGAGAGCCTTGAGCGACGGCACCGGATTGCCGCGCAGCCGCAGCCGCGCGTAAATGCTGTCCTCGATCACCGGCACCTGGTAGCGGGCCGCCAGTTCCAAAAGGCGGCGGCGGCTGGCGACGGCCAAGGCCGTGCCCGTCGGATTGTGATAATCGGGCGTGACGAAAATCAGTTTCACGCGATTCTGCAGGAGCACGGCTTCGAGAGCGTCCACATCCAGCCCCACATGCCCGGTCCGCGCAGGATCCGTTTCCACGCCAACAGCTAGCGTGCGAACGCGGGCGCCGGCGAAAAGCGCAATCGCGCCTGGATAGGCCGGGTTTTCGAGCGCTACCGAATCGCCGGGCCGGAGAAACGCCTTGCACACCAAATCGATGGCCTGCTGGCAGCCGTCGGTGATCAGCAACTGCTCCGCGCGAATGTTCAGGCCCTCGCTGCGAAACCGCTCCAATAGGGCACTTTTGAGCGGCCCGTACCCGTCGGTCGAGCCAAGCTGCAAGACACGCCGGCCCTCGCGGTGCAGGACTGCGTTGACGCACCGGCGAAACTCATCAATGGGAAAGAACTCCTCCGGAGGCCGCGCGGCCGTGAAAGCGATCGCCCCCGGCGGGACGTCCGGCATGAGCCGGCTCAACCCCTCGTCTCCTCGCTCGTCGGCAAACAGCGATTCCCACCGCATCGCACCGCCGTTCCCATTGGAGCGCGGCGCCGGCGAAAACTGCTTCACGGGCATGCCGCAGATGAACGTTCCCCTGCCGACGTGACCCCGAATCAAACCTTCCGACTCAAGCTCGGCGTACGCGTTCGCAACCGTGGTCCGGTGGACGCCGAGCTGTCCGGCCAATTCGCGGCTGGCCGGAATGCGGTCGCCGGAGCGCAGCTCCCCGGAATGCACGAG
>DATLWP010000033.1:0-4150 GCA_035576265.1 Candidatus Polarisedimenticolia bacterium | reverse complement strand
TCGTCCCGCCAGCCCCTTGCCTGTTTTTTTGCGAGAGTTGCCGCGGTCGGCCCCGAGGTGCTACACGAACATCCCCTTGAAACTTGCTCCCCGGTTGTGCAAACTGAAAATCTGGGGGTCCAGTTATTTGGACAGGCTACCGAACCTCGGTGCACTTTTGCAGGCCTGGGCGCGCAGTTTCCGCGGCAAGGAACTTGCTTGGAAAGCTTCACTGACGAACGAAAGCGCCGCAGGGATTTTCGCAATCGTCCGAGAGCGTAACGCAGTGGCGAGCGAGGCTTGAGTCTACAGGATGAAATCTGAATTACACGGAGAGATGAAGAGATGCGAGTAGCGCATAGAGCCGACCACGTGGGGAGTCTCTTGCGGCCGCCGGATTTGCTGGCTGCGCGGGCGAACGCAACCGACCCGGCGAGCCTGCGGGCGCTGGAGGATCAGCACATTCTCCACGTTCTCGCCAAGCAGAAGGAGCTGGGGTTTGAGATTTTCACCGACGGCGAGCTGCGGCGGCGGAACTTCATGAGCAACTTCACGGATGCGGTCGAAGGTTTCGATATGGGGAACTCGGTGGCACGGGACTGGGATGCGTCGCAATCCAAGCCCAAGGTGAGCGCCGTTGCGGGGATCGTCAACAAGAAGCTGCGGGCCGTGGGGCCGCTCACGTGCCACGAAATTCCCTTCCTAAAGCAGCACAGCCCCGGCGACATCAAGATCTTGCTGCCCAGCGCGACGCAATTCCCGGCGATTGCATTTAAACGCGGCATCACGGATAAGGTCTACAAAGATCATTCCGCGCTGCTCTGGGACATCGTCGAGATTATGAAGAAGGATATCGCCGCGCTCGCGTCGGGCGGCGTGAAGTACATCCAGATTGATGCGCCGCGCTATAGCTATTACATGGATCCGAAGTGGCGCGAATGGATCAAGAAAGAGATTGGGCAGGAGCCGGAGGCAGCGCTCGATGAAGCGATCCGGGCGGATAATGCTTGCCTGGAGGCGGCTCGAAGGCCGGGTGTGATTCTCGCCATCCATCTCTGCCGCGGGAACAATCGGAGCCATTGGTACGCCGCCGGCGGCTACGACGCGATCGCGGAAAAGCTTTTCGGAACGCTGAAAGTAGATCGCTTCCTTCTGGAATATGACGACGAGCGGTCGGGGACGTTCGAGCCGCTGCGCCTGGTTCCCAAGGACAAGATTGTCGTGCTTGGGTTGATCACCACGAAGAAGCCGGAGCTGGAGAACGGCGATGAAGTCGTGCGGCGAATCCACGAAGCAGCGAAGTATTTCCCGCTCGAACACTTGACGCTCAGCCCGCAGTGCGGGTTCGCCTCGACGGCAGAAGGAAACTTGCTGACGGAAGAGCAGCAGTGGGCGAAGCTGCGGCTGGTCGTGGAAACCGCCCGCCGCGTCTGGGGCTGAGCGGTTCGCAGACGCGATCAGCCGTATCCTTATTCCCCTTGCGGCTTCGATGGAAGTCCGGAGCGCATCGCCCTGTCAAACCGCTAGACAGCGCTAACTTTTTATGGATAGTATGCATCGAAGATTCCCATGCTGGCTGGTTCTCAAGTCGCGCTGAACGCAAGCATCTCACCATTCCAGAGCGTCTCGACGGCGGGCGTCAAAGTGATCGATCGGCGCGACTTCTGGGAAGCAAGTGCGAGACAGCTGTTCGGCACCGTGCAGCTCGAAATGCAGAGAAGAGATGTGTTCAGTGCGAACTTCGAATACACGAGCGTTGCCGATTTGGTCTTCTGCCGACTTGGATCGAGCGTTCCGCATCGCGTGACGCGCACCGACGCCGCTTCCGGATATCCCAGGCGGAATTTCGTGAAGGCGGTCTTGCAGATCGATGGTCGCAGCGTGCTGAGCCAACACGGGCGCACGACCCCGCTGCGCGCCGGAGAATGGAGCGTGTACGACTTCGAGCAACCGTACAGCGTGGAGATTCCCAAGCGGACCGAACTGTGCATCTTGCTGATTCCGCGCGATAAAGTGCTGACGGGAGATTCCGATCTCGGAAGTTTTGCGTTGCGTCGTTTTTCGGGGCGGAGGGGGCTGGGCAAGCTGATCTGGAGTTTGGTTCTAGCTACGTTCGATCAAATTCCCGAGATACAGGACCGGTCGAGCCGCGACGTGGCCGATATTCTGGTCCAACTGATTCGCATGGCCCTTGTGGATTCTTCCCAAGGACGCGTCTCCGTCGATTCGAAGGAGGCCCTGCGGCAGCGGGTGAAGCTGTACATCGCCCGCCATTTGAGCGACCCGGAGCTTTCGATCACCAAGCTTGCCAACGCGACGCAGTGCAGCAAGCGCTATCTGCACATGGTCTTCCAGCCAGAGAAGATTTCGATCTCCGATTACATCCTAAAACTAAGATTGGACCGCTGCCGTGAGGACTTGCTCAATTCGGCTCTCGCCAGCCGGTCGATCACGGACATCGCTTATTCGTGGGGTTTCAACAACTCGAATCATTTCAGCCGGTGTTTCAAGCAGGAGTTTGGCGTTTGCCCGCGCCATATGCGAAGCACAATCACGGCCTGGCCTGGGGGACGACCCGATAACCGGTTGAAAGTGGAGCCACGCAGGTTAGCCGCCAATTTCTTTCTTCCCGCGCTAGACCGTGGAAAACTGCCCTAAACGCTTCTCTCTGAGAGAGATGTTTTTTTCCCTCTCGGGATAGACGGTTTCGGCGCAGTACGATAGCGTTTGCCCGTCAGCAGGCGCAGGTGTGTCGGTAGGTTCGGGGCGGGTGGCTGGGGGATTCATTTACGCCAGTCAAGATTTGCCGAGAAATCGCGCAATGGTTGCACAATCAGTAATTCTGGCACGCCATTCGACCACCACAACAACGCACGCACAGCTCGCTGACGACAGTTATTTCTAGGGGGCATTTATGAGGCGACGTTTTGGCCTTCTGGTTGTACTCGCAATCGCGATTTCTTTCACCTGCACCAGCTCCATCTTCGCGCAAGCCATCGCGGTTGCCCAGCTGAACGGCACCGTGACGGACCCAAGCGGCGGCGTTGTTGCCGGGGCGCAAATCACGGTGCGCAACACGGGAACAAACGTGAGCTACACCGCGACTTCGAACGACCGCGGCTTCTATGCCATTCCCAACTTGCCGCCCGGAGAGTATGAGCTGACAGCGTCGTTTACTGGCTTTGCGAACTACCGGCAGACGGGCATCGTGCTGACGGTGGGCCAAAGCGCGACGGTGGACATCGGACTGCAGGTTGCGGCAGCGGGCGAAAAGGTGGTGGTCACTTCGGAAGCGCCGGTGATCGAGCCGACCAAGACGGAGATCAGCCAGGTCGTTGGTAGCCAGCAGATTCAGTCGTTGCCCATCAGCGGGCGCTTGTTTACGGATTTCGCGCTGTTGACGCCCGGTGTGGCCACGAGCCGCACGAGCTTGGGCACGACGATCACCGAATTCGAGGTGACGCAGATTTCCTTTGGCGGAATGCGCTCGTTCAGCAACGAGATCACGGTGGACGGCGCGGACTTCGTGAACGAACTGACCGGTGTGCAGCGTGCCACGCCACCGCAGGATTCGGTGCAGGAGTTCCGCGTGGTGAACAACAGTTTCGGCGCGGAATATGGCCGGACTGCGGGCGGCATCGTCAACATCGTCACCAAGTCCGGGACGAACGACCTGCACGGCTCGATCTACGATTACTTCCAGAACAACGTCACGAACGCGCGCTCCGTTTTGCAGAAACCGGCGCTGCAATCGACGGTCCTGCCGAATCAATTGCGGCACAATCAGTTTGGCGCCACGCTGGGCGGCCCGATTGTGAAGGACAAGACGTTCTTCTTTTTCAATTACGAAGGGAAGCGGCGCGCCGAGTCGCCGAATTTCGCGCCTGACTTGATCAACAACGTTGACAACATCGACGCCGCCAAGCGTTATATGGGGCTTTCGCCCGAAGGTTGTCTGGGGACTCCCACGTCGTGCACGGGGTCGAATCTCTCGTATCTCGATTCGGTGTTGAAGATCACGAACAACGACTATGGTTTTGGAAGGGTCGATCACCAGATCAATACAAATAATCGCCTGGCGGTCCGCTATAACGTCGAGGATGCGCGGGACTTCGGCGAACTCATAGGCCAGACGCTCGACGGCGGGGGTATCGCGATGCCCAGCGGCGGG
>DATLWP010000032.1:0-12839 GCA_035576265.1 Candidatus Polarisedimenticolia bacterium | reverse complement strand
GGCGGGAATTGAGAAACGTCCGGGCCGGACTCTTGGACGCTCGAAATGGTCAAAGTTTGATTCCCGGCGTTGCTGACGGTAATCGTGCGCTGATCGGAGGTTGTGTTCACCAACTGGCTGCCGAAATCCACGCTCAGAGGGGAGACTGAGGCGAGCGGTCCCTGACCGGCGCCGACAAGCTCGAGGACCTGGGGGCTGCCGGGCGCGTTGTCCGAGATTGAGACGATGGCGGTCTCCGGGCCGACGACCGAAGGCGTGAAGCCCACTTCGAACGAACACTGGGGCGTGGGACCCGGGCTGATCGCTGTTCCGATGCAGGCGCCCTGACCGATCAGAGAGAAGTCTGCTGCATAGCCACCGAGAACGCGGATGTCGGAAATCGTCAACGCGGCCTCGCCACCGTTGAGGACGGCTACGGGTTGCGGGGCGTTCACAGTTCCGACCGGGACTGGCGGAAAGCTGACTTTGCCAAGGTTGAAGTAGACGCTCGGCTCCTGCACCGAACTTTCCGCGATCTCCGCGACAAACGCGTCCGAAGCAGGCGGCGTCTGCTGGCAGCTCATGCACACCGCTTGAAAACCGTTGACAGTGCTCACGGTCGTGACCGCAGTCGGAAAATCAGCCGCCTTCGTCTCGCCGGCTATGTACACGTGCCCTGCCCCGTCGGCCGCGATGCCATACCCGGCAGCGCTCGCGGTTCCTCCTGGGGGCGATGTGCCAGCGAGCGGCGTGGAATAAATGAACGAGGCGGCGCCCGAAAGCGTGGGATCGAACTTGGCGACGAATACGTCGGCTGCGCCGTTGAACGGCTGCAAATTGTCGTGCAGGGGAAAATCCTGTGAGCTGGTGGAACCAGTGACGTAGACTTGATTCGGCGCCGCTACCGCTACGGAATGCCCCGCATCCGTGGCCGAGCCTCCGAGATACGTCGAGTAGGTGAGCGACGTCGCTGCGGTGATGCCGTCCTGCACGACCACGGTCAGGAATGCGTTCGCCGAACCACTCACGAGCGGGTTTGCCCGGAGAGTGTTCTGATACGGTGCATTCGTGCCGTTCACCGGGAAGTTGGCCGACCGGGTCGTCCCGGTGACGTAGGCACGCGGCGGGTTCGCCGAATCCACAGCCACGGCCAGCGCCCGGTCCGGGCCACTGCCGCCCAGCAGCGTTGCGTAAAGGACATCTGCTGCGCCTTGTGCCGCCGGCGATATTCTCATCAGAAACGCGTCGGAATCACCGCCCCCATACGCAGCTTGCAACGCATTTTTTGCAGGGAAATTGCTCGAGGGATTGTCCGTGGACCCTGCGATATAGACGGTGCCCCAAGGATCCACGGCGATTCCTCCGACGCTTGTGGGGCCGCTCGAGTTCGTGCCGAGGTAGGAACAATATTTCAGAACCGGCGCGCCGCCCGGCAACGCGGGCGGCTGAAAGGCGGCGAGAAAACCATCGCTCACCTGGCCGTCCCACGTGGTCTGAAACGCCCCAGACGTGACGGGCAGGTCCGTTGAGTTGGGGTTGACGGAAGTCGTTTGGGTGTCCGACGCGATGTAGATGTTCCCCGACGCGTCCAGCGCGATGCCCCCCGCTGCATTCTGCGACTCGGCTCCGCTGCCCCCGAAGAGCGTGGAGAAGATAAGTGCGCTCCCGGTGGAATCGATCTCGCTAATGGTGACATCGTTTCCATTGCCGCTGATCAGCCCGCTTGTCGGGCCGCTCGAATCCGTGACTGGAAAATCCACGGAGGTGGTCGTGCCGGTGATGGCAACGCGCCCCGAGCCATCGACGGCGATTCGGCCGCCGGCCTGCGTCGCGCTGCCGCCGAGAAACGTGAGGTAGACGAGCGAGTTCGCCCCTGTGATCGTCGGATCGATTTTCGCGATAAAGAATTGCGCAGGGCCGTTTGCCGGTCCCATGCGGTTGCCGGAGGTCGACGGGAAAGTCGTGGAAGACGTTGTTGTGCCGCCGACGTAGACGTTTCCCGCGGCGTCGAGCGCGATGCTGGAAGCCGTGTCGCTTCCCGCTCCCCCTAGGAAAGTGGCATACGCGACCGAGAGCGAAGGGTCTATCACGAGCACCGCAGCCGGGTCATGCGGGCCCACGCGAAAGCCTATCGATCGATCCGCCTCGATCACATATCGGCCGTCGATCCTTCGGCGTTCAGGAAGAACCGCGGCTCCTGGAATACCACGCGCGGTCCCGGGCCATTCTTCGTAGACTTCCGGCTTCTTCATGCGCAGGTCACTGCCTCTCACGCGCAACACCAGATCGCCATCGTTCGCAATGCGCATGCGTTCCGCGCCGGAGATCTCGAGACGCAGCTTCGACACATTGGTGCGCGGCGCGAGCCGCAAATCGTATTCGACGCCCTCGTCGTTTCCATAGACCACCACACCCAGTTGGCGGCGTGCGCTGGCCGCCTCCGCGCGCGCAAAATGCGGCACACGGGTATGCCAGGCGCGCGGGTTGCTGCCAATGAAGTAATTGCTCTCGCCGCGCAGCTTCGCTTCGCCATGCCACGTGAGATTTGCAAATCCGGCCACGCGGAATGCCACGGCGCCGGCTGCCCCAGCGGATCCCATACGCGGTGCATTTGCGAATCGCACGGCGATTTCCCGGCGGGTCAAGAAAACTGTCAGTCTCGTTCCTCGGCCGATGCATTGAATGCGCGGGTCCGCCTGCCCCCGATTGGGTTCAAACGCCATCGGCATCGAGAGGTGCGTGGAACAACCTCTCCCGGGTGCACAGGCGCGCGCCAGCCGGGGCGCGCGCGGGGCAATCTCGGCCAGCTGCGCAAGGGCTGCGTCACTGGGCATACTTCGAGGGAAGTGCTTTTCGACCTGCGCTTGATGGAGATTCCCTGAGAAGCGATTCGGTCGGGACGATACGTGCGCCACGCTTCGTCCCGCTACAAAAACGCTGCCGCTTCCGGCGAGCATCAGAAGACACACCATCCACTGCTTACCGCTCATTAGGCCCTCCTCCGGGAACGAGAGCGGGTCTCGCCACCAGGTTGGGCGGCTCAAATACCGCCGAGCCAACTGCCGTTAGTTGTGGTTTTCAAGCATCCCTGACAGTGGGACGCGCCGACTATCGCGCCGCTGGTGCCTGTTGTCAATACGTGTTATTGCCGATAAGGCGAGGCCGCGACCACGGAGGAAGGAGGCAAGAATAAGTTGCATGTAGAGCCACTTGGCTCGAGTGAAATGCGATCAGGAGTCACGACGGAAGTGTCGGAAGCGAAGCTGGCCGTGTGGTCGCGCTTGCGGTTTCCTAACTCCGCTCCCAGGCAAAGTTCTCTTCGCCGAGAGCTACCTCGAGCATTCCGTGGACCGGCAGCACATCCACCGGGAGTCCGCCCCTCCACAAGGCCACGCTCAGGAGCATGTCCCGGCGCCCGCCGAGGTCGAACATTTCCCGGGCGAGGCCCACTTCAAAGATTTTCCCGTAGGCGGCCGACACTAACTTTTCCGGTTGGAGCAGGCAGACGCCGCTCTGCTCCACCACGCAGCCGCAGAGCTTGCACTCCTCTACGCGCAGGGTGATTCGGGTTTCCCGCGAATCCCACAGCGTGATGCGCAGCTGGAATTCCGGCATCTCCGCAATGGCTTCCGCGATGGGGTCGACGCGGAGGTAGAAGTGCGTGGATCCAAATCCGTAATAGAAATCGCCCAGCGCATACTGGCGGCCGTGCATGGAGCCGCTCCGTCGGTCGGTGATGCAGAGCCCGGCGCCCAGCCACTCGAAATAATTGCTCTCGCGACCGTCGACTTTGACATCGAGGAAGGTCACCGGCGCCTCCCAGCGCCCGCGCTCGGGTACGTGCTTGATGGGGTGAGCCAGGGCATCGGGAGGCGGCTCGCCGATTGCGTTGTAGATTTCGGTAAGGTGCTTGCGGTAGAGCGCGTCGAATTCGGCGTCGTTGGCCGAGCCGTGCTCCGGCCCGTACCACCAGCACCAGTCACTTCCTTCGGCGGCTAGAATCGCCTCGTAAGCCCGCTTACTTCTCGAGGTCCACGATGGAGAGCCAGGACTCGAACCTGCTCGGGCGGCGGCGCGTTCGTAGGCTTCGCGCGCCTCGCGTAGAAAATCCCAGGCGCGCACGTCCTCGGCATGTCCGATCCAAACGTCGAAATTTGCGTTGATCCACGACGCCGGGAAAATTCCCTCCATGCGTGGTGCATCGGGCACGGCCGCGAGCGCCTCGCTCATGGTGAGCGCCTGGATGTCCGGATCCTGCTCGATGCGCCTGTAAAATTGCCGCAGAAACTCCCTCCCGTTCTCAGGGTAGTATTCCCAGGCGTTTTCACCGTCGAGAATCAGGCTGATCGTTGCGGTCCTCCCCGGGGGCTCGCGGTCTCCGATGGCGCGGATGCGGCGGTGCAGGTCCTCGGCAGCAGCCTGTGCTCCCATCCGGCTGTAGACGAACCCGACCAGGTCGGACAGGTAGTGGTCGCGGAAAAACCCGGTCATCTCGCCGCCGTTCCTCTGGAACCGCCATGGGGTGTACAGATCAGGCCCGTTCTCCGGGTATCCTGCGGCGTCGCGCCAGAACCCGATGTTGCGCGTCTTGCCGAGAACACCCTCGTCGGTCGCAAACCAGCGAAAGCCCAGTTGCACGGCGATTTCCAGCGCCGTGTCCGACACCGAACCTTCCGACGGCCACAGTCCAGCCGGCGGACTTCCGAACACTCGCTCGTGGAATCGTCGTGCCCGGGTGAGATGTTCGCGCGCATCTTGCGGATATCGAAATGCGGGGTGCGGAAGAGGCGTGTGCGGGTTCGAAATGCGCGCGATGTCCGTGTCGCACAGGAGAGGAAGAATCGGGTGGTAATAGGGCGTCGTGGAGATCTCGATTTGTCCCCGCGCTGCTGCGAGTCGGTATTCTGGCAGAACGGCAGCTAACAGTTCATGCTGCTTGTCGAGCAGCACGGCCTTGTCCTCTTCAGTGAAGTCCCTTCCTTTTACCGCAAGCTCGCGGACAGCGGGGTCCTTGGCCAAATATTCCTCGTCCATCCAGGCAAGTTGCGAAAGCAACTGTAAATCCCGCCACTCGCGGGCGCTCCAGCGGGAGACGCACGACTCCGCTCCGGCCGATCGCGCCTGCGATGCCAGGTCGCCGTACCGAGGCCATCGGCGCAGGAGATTGTCGTTCACCTGGAAGCCGCGCTCGATCGTACCGCGCTTTTGTTCCGGCGTGAGGGACTCGGCGCGGGCAAAGGCGGTCTCGAACCACGGCTCACTGAATTGCCCGCTGGCGTACTCCTCGATCTGTTCCCCGAGCAGCGGAACAAAATTGAACGTCGCGTGGATCCCCGGAAATTCCTCGAGTATTTTCACCATCCCCCAATAATCCTTGAGCGCGTGCAGGCGCGTCCACGGCAGGAGATATTGCCCCGTAGCTGGATCGCGGTACTGAGGCTGATGCATGTGCCAAAGAATTGCCAGGTTCACTCGGCTCACCCGATTCGGTCCTCCCGCTTTTCTTGGTTCCGCGGCTCTGCCCTCTCGCCGGAGAAACCTTTGTCGATGGCGTGTTGCAATTTTGAAATGCGAGTCCGCAGATTCTTTCCAGGCATCGGCGGCTGCCGTCGCTTCCTGGTGCTAGAATAGGCGCGCGCTGCCATGCGCCTGCTCGACCGATACATTTGCCGCGAGGTAGTTTCGCACGCCATCCTGGGTCTCGCTGTCTTTACTTTCGTTTTCTTCGTTCCCCAGCTCGTGCGCCTGATGGACCTCATCGTCCGGCACTCAGCCAACATGGGAACGATCGCGCTGCTGTTTCTGTGCACGCTTCCGCCGGTCGTCGCCTTCACGCTCCCCATGGCGATTCTGGTGGGCGTGCTCATCGGCCTCGGACGCCTGTCTGCAGACAGCGAAATCGTAGCACTGCATGCTTGCGGCATCAGCCTTCGGCGGCTTCTTTTCCCCATTGGGCTCGTGGCTTCGATTGCTGCGCTGACAACCCTGCTGACGACGTTCTGGCTTAGTCCCGCTTCCGTCCGCACGCTGCGCCGGCTGCAGGACCGGCTCCTTGCGTCGCAGGCGCCGTTCGCGGTGCAACCGCGCGTCTTCGACGAACGCTTCCCCGGGTTCGTATTATACGTGCAAGATGTGGAAGCGGCCGCGACACGCTGGCGCGGAGTGTTTCTCGCTTCGCAGGGTAGGGCACAACAAGGATCCGTCACGACGGCTGAAGACGCGCTGCTCATCCGCGGCCGCGATAACACTCAACTCGAGCTGCACCTCGGCCGCGGCAGCACCCACGAATACGATCCGCGTCATCCCGACCGCTACAACGTCACCACATTCGGCGAAAGCGACATCGCCGTCGATATTTCCGCAGCCGCATCTGCCGAGAAGCGCCGTACTCCGTCTATCGCCGAGCAATCCGTCCGGGCGCTTCTCACCGAAGGCGGTCCCGGTTGGCGCGAGGCCCGCGTTGAATTTCAGCGACGGATTGCGTTTCCCGCCGCTTGCCTGATCTTCGCCCTTCTTGGAGTGCCCATCGGAGTCCGCCCTCGCCGAGGCGGACGCGCGGCCGGGCTGATTCTCACCCTGGCTCTGATCGGCGGCTACTATTTTCTTTTCGTCTACGGCGACCACATGGCGCAGCAGGGCCGGATTCGCCCGTGGATCGGCGTGTGGGCCGCGAACATCGCGGCGGCGCTCGTGGGTCTGCTCTTTCTACGGCGGATCGAAAATATTCGCCGACCGAACCGCGTGGTCGCCTGGCTCGAGTCGCGCTGGTCCGGCTGGCGAGAGAGCCGAAAAAACAGAGCCGCCGCGGGCGCTTCGTCGCCCAACGGTTCTATTTCGCTCGCGCAGTCCGCCGCGGGCATTCGCCAGGTCCTCGGGGCCGGCCACGCCGTGGCGTTTCCGATGCTCGTCGATCTCTACTTGCTCTGGCAGTTCTTCTATTACTTTGCCGTCCTGCTCGTGGGTTTCGTTCTGATATTCGATGCGTTCACGCTCTTTGACCTGCTGGCCGACATCGGGCGCAACCACATCGCCATCCTGACGGTGGTGAACTACTTCCGCTATCTCGTTCCGCTGATGGTGTATCAACTCACGCCACTGGCCACGCTGGTGGCCACGCTTGTCACGCTCGCCGTCCTCGCCAAGAACAACGAAGTGATCGCCTTCAAGGCCAGCGGGATCAGTCTGTATCGGCTGGTTTTGCCGTTGCTGCTGGCCGGCTGCCTGTTGGCGACGGGCATGTTTCTTCTCGACGATACATTCCTCCCTTATGCCAACCAGCGCCAAGACGCCCTGCGCAACCAGATCAAGGGCCGGCCCGCACAAACGTATTTTCAGCCGGCCCAGCAATGGATTTTCGGGGAAGACTCGAAGATCTATCGGTACGAGCTATTCGATCCCGACCACCAGCTCTTCGGCGGACTGAACGTGTTCGAGCTCGACCGGGAAACGTTTCAGGTGCGCCGCCGGATCTATGCCGCGCGCGCCACTTGGGAACCGACCGAAAACGCCTGGATTCTGACCGGGGGCTGGGTGCGTGACTTCGGCAACGACGGACACGTCGTTCGCTACGAACCGTTCACGGCCACCTCGCTCCCCGAACTGACCGAGCCGCCCGGTTATTTCCGCCGCGAGGTTCGGCAGTATTACCAGCTGAACTGGCGCCAGCTTGGGCGGTATATCGCGGGCCTGCGTCAAGCGGGCTTCGACACCGCGCGCCTTTCGGTCCAGTGGCACAAGAAGTTTGCTTTCCCGCTGATCGCCGCGATCATCGTGTTTCTTGGTGCGCCGTTTGCCTTTCTGGTCGGAACGCGCGGCGCCATCGGTGGACTGGCCCTGGCCGTGGGAATCGGCTTTGTCTATTGGGCTACCGCGGCACTGTTTGAAGCCATGGGCTCCGTCGGACAATTGCCCCCGTTGCTGGCGGGCTGGGCCCCGGACGCCATCTTCGGATTTCTTGGCTTCTACTTCCTCCTCCGAATGCCGACGTGAAGATGTTTGTCGAACGTACATTCCGAAGTGCCGCAGGACAGGAAGGCCGGCGGTTACACCGCGACATTCTTTAGTGCTTCCCGCTGGCTGAGAGAACTCAGCCACTTCGCATGACGGCGCACATAGCGCGTAATCTCGGCGGGATCGGTCCATGCGTATTGGCGCAACGCCCATCCGATTGCCTTTCGCAGGAAGAACTCGTTGGAAGCGAGCGACGGCTCGATGCAAGCGTACAGAAGATCGAGATCCGTATTTTCCTTGAAGCCCAACTGGCACAGAATTGACGTGCGCCGCTTCCAGATATTCCTCGACGTGCTCCAGAGCAGCATCTTCTTTCGCATGGGCACCGGATATTTTCGCAAAATCGGTCCGACGCGCCTTGCCGCGATTTCATCCACATAGTCCCACCACGCGCCCGTCATGATCATCTCTTCGAAGAGCGGAATCGCCACAGGGGTTTGAAACTGAGCGGCGCGTCTATCTCCCGACAGTGCAATGGCCGCGTAACGCTCTTCGCGATATCTGGCGCCACGCCACAGTTGGAGCACTGACGCGCGCCACATTTCTCGGGTAACCAGATCAAGTTCAGCGAAGACTTTCTTGCAGGATTGCCGTAGTAAGGGAGCGGACACGCCGTGGTACGGCATGGCCGATTTCATGTAGGCCTGCATTGCGGGCGCTTTGCGCGGATCGGCTACGCGCCGCAGCTCCCGCCGCAGCCGAAGCAGAAGAGATGACACCTGCTCCCGGCCGGTGGAAGGTCTCCACGCAGCAGAATTGCTCATCGCGTTTCTAATGCTTTCTCTTCTTCTTATCTTCGATCACTGCTTGCGCCGCGGCGAGCCTTGAAATCGGTACACGAAAGGGCGACGCGCTTACGTAGTTCATCCCGGCGCGGTGGCAGAATTTCACGCTCTCGGCGTCGCCCCCGTGCTCGCCGCAGATGCCTATTTTCAGCTTCGGCCGCGTCTTCCGCCCGTTTTGGATGGCCCACTGGATCAGCATGCCCACGCCTTCGGTGTCGAGAGTCTGGAACGGGTCGTCCTTGAAGATAGCCGCCTTCCGGTCGTCGACGTACTCCGGCAAGAATTTCCCCGCATCGTCGCGAGAAAGCCCCATGGTCGTCTGGGTCAGGTCGTTGGTGCCGAACGAGAAAAACTCGGCGACCTCGGCGATCTGGCCGGCGAGCAGGGCCGCGCGCGGCAATTCGATCATGGTGCCAACAAGATATTCAAGTTTCACTTTAGATTGCGCGATAATGCCATCCGCGATGCGACGCGTAGCCGTCTCAAGGATCTTCAGCTCTTTCTTGTCGAGCGTAAGTGGATGCATAATCTCAGGTAATACCTTAATTGCACGCTTCTGGCAGTCGATCGCCGCCTCGATGATGGCGCGCACCTGCATCTCAAGAATTTCCGGGTAAGTGATCGCAAGCCTGCACCCGCGATGGCCGAG
This sequence comes from Candidatus Polarisedimenticolia bacterium, assembly GCA_035576265.1. GTDB lineage: Bacteria > Acidobacteriota > Terriglobia > Acidiferrales > UBA7541 > Palsa-295. Next base: position 3,416 of record DATLWP010000032.1, on the reverse strand, counting down.
CATGGGGTTCGCTTCGTGCAATTGCTCGACGCGCCGTGCCACCGCTTCCGGGGGAATCCCAATCTTCTTGGCCAACTCTGCCTGCTTCTCTGGATCGTGTGGAACAAACTCATGTAGCGGCGGATCGATCATCCGGATCGTCACCGGCAATCCGTTCATGGCCTCGAAGATGCCGATGAAATCCCGCCGCTGAAATGGAAGCAGCTTCTCGAGCGCCCGACGGCGCGCCTCAGGCGCCTCCGCGAGGATCATCTCCTGGATGGCTTCCTGCCGCTCGACACTCTTCTCCGGCTGTTCGAAGTCCTTGAAAAACATGTGCTCGGTCCTGCAGAGGCCGATGCCTTCGGCGCCCATCTCTCGGGCCAGGCGCGCATCGCGCGGCGTGTCCGCGTTGGTGCGCACACCGAGCTTGCGGGTCTTGTCGGCCCACTTCATGAGTGTTTCGTAGGCCTTCGGTGGCTCCGGTCGCACGAGAGAAATCTCGCCCATGTAGACGCAGCCGTCGCCGCCGTCGAGCGTAATCCAATCGCCTTCACTCACGACGCGCCCGTTGACGCTCATCTTTTTGGCTTCCGCATCGATTTCGAGCGCCTCGGCACCCACGATGCAGCATTTCCCCCAACCGCGCGCGACAACGGCGGCGTGGCTGGTCTTTCCGCCAGTCGCCGTCAGGATCCCCTGCGCCACGTACATTCCTCCGACGTCCTCCGGGCTCGTTTCGCGCCGCACCAAAATTACCTTCTCACCGAGCTCGGCCCAGCGCTCCGCTTCCTGCGCCGTAAACACCACCTTGCCAACCGCTGCGCCCGGCACGGCGTTGATTCCTTCGGCGAGCTTGCGGCTTGCCAGTTCGCCCCGTTCAAGTTTCGAATCGAGCACGGGGTAAAACAACCTCTCGATGTCCTCGGCCTTGATTCGTTCAAGTGCTTCTTCAACTCGGATCAGCTTTTCGTTAGCCATGTCCACGGCCATGCGGAAGGCGGCTGCAGGCGAGCGTTTTCCTGTGCGCGTCTGCAGCATGTATAGTTTGCCGTTCTCAACCGTGAACTCCATGTCCTGCATGTCGCGGTAATGCCTTTCGAGCTTTTCGCGTACGCGCTCGAGCTGTTTGTAGACGTTCGGCATCACCTTCGCCAGTTCATTCAAGTGCATCGGCGTGCGGATTCCCGCGACCACGTCCTCGCCCTGTGCGTTAAGCAGGAAGTCTCCGAAAAAGACCTTCTCGCCCGTCGAGGGGTCGCGTGTGAAGCAAACGCCCGTGCCGGAATTTTCGCCGGTGTTGCCGAATACCATTTGGACCACGCTTACCGCCGTGCCCAGCAGACCGGTGATCTTCTCTACGCGCCGATACGTCACCGCCTTTTCGCCCATCCACGACTCAAAAACCGCACCAATCGCTCCCCAGAGCTGCTCGACGGGATCTTCCGGAAAGTCCTTGCCGGTTTTTTGCTTGAAGTAGGCCTTATACTCGCCGACGAGTTGCCGCCAGGCCTGCGCCGTGACCTGCGTATCGTCCTTCACGCCCAAAGAATTCTTCAAATTGCGCAGACGCATCTCGAGCTCTTCCTTGGGCAGGCCGATTACAACGGTCGAGTACATCTGCACGAAACGGCGGTAAGCATCCCACGCAAACCGCTCGTTGTTCGTGGCTTTTGCGAGCCCCTGAACGGACTCCTCGTTTAACCCGAGGTTCAGTATCGTCTCCATCATCCCGGGCATCGAACGCGCCGAGCCAGATCGCACACTCACTAGGAGCGGGTCCCGCGCGTCGCCCAGCTTCTTGCCCGTGACTTTTTCCAGGCGCGCCACGTTCTTCGCCACTTCCGCCCTCAGTTCTTTTGGGTAAGTCCGACTGCGCTTGAAGTAGAAGTCGCAAGTCTGCGTTGTGATCGTAAAGCCAGCCGGAACCGGGAGACCGATGCGTGTCATTTCGGCGAGGCCGGCGCCCTTCCCGCCGAGAAGATCCTTCATATCGCCTGTCCCGTCCGCTTTGCCCGCGCCAAAGAAATAAACGTATTTCATCTCTCTCCTTAATCTTCTTTCGCCCGAAAGTACGAGGTTGATTTTTTGTCGGCGCGCCGATAGCTCAACTAATGCTTTATTGCCGCTACTTCGACTCCTCCGCGCCCAACTCCGAAAAGTCGGCGATCGTCGAGAATTCCTTTAACAATGTCGCAAGCAGCGCCACTCGATTTCGGCGGATCTCGTCATCTTCAGCCATTACTAGAACTTTATCGAAGAAGAAATCGACGGCCGGCCGCAGCTCCGAAATTTTCTCCAGCGCCTTGCGATACTTCTTCTCTTTCTTCCAACGTGTCGCTTCCGCCCCCACATTCTGCGCGACGGTGTAAAGCTGGGTCTCGGCTGGCTCGCGCAGCAAATCGCGGTTCACGCCAGCCTGTCTCTTATCGCGCTCCCCCGCGGACTTTTCAAGGATATTGCGGATTCGCTTGAAGCTCGCGGCGAGAGGGCCAAAGTTCTTCGTCTGCCGGATGGCCTTCACCGCGGTCACACGCTCGGCGGCATCCACCAGATCGTCTGCACCTGCCGCGAACGCGGCATTGATCTCATCGTAGGCGAAACCGCTCCGCTCGCGCAGGATATACCGCGCTCGTTCGAGAAGAAACTCAAGAACCTGCTGCTGGATTGGCGCCGTGGCCTCAATGCGCGGCGCATGCTCCTTCAGCGATTTCGCGGCCGCCGAAATCGCCGCGGAAATGGAAAGCGGCAGATTCTTCTCTAGAATTATCTTCACGATCCCCAGCGCTGCGCGACGCAGGGCGAAGGGATCGCTCGAGCCTGTGGGAAGAGCTCCAACCGCGAAACACGCCACCAGGGAATCGAGTTTGTCCGCCATCGCGACAGCGCAGCCGGTGAGGTTTCGCGGCAGGGGGTCGTCCACCCCAAGCGGCTTGTAATGATCGTAAACAGCCCAGGCGATCTCTTCCGGCTCTCCCTGCGCGCGAGCGTAGAGTCCGCCCACGACTCCCTGCAATTCCGTAAACTCGCGGACCATTTCCGTGACGAGGTCGCACTTCGCAAGTTCGGCCGCGCGGTCCGCCCCCGATACATCCGCTTGGGCGATTCCCGCGGAGAACCACTGCTCGGAAAGCCAGCGCGCGAGCGACCGGATCCGTTCGACTTTGTCGCCATAGCTCCCTAGACGCCGCTCGAAAGTGACCGTAGCCAGCTTCGGGAGGTAGTCGCCCAGGCGGCGCTTCTGGTCGGTCTTCCAGAAGAATTGAGCATCCGCAAATCGCGCGCGCAGCACTCGCTCGTGTCCCGCGCGCACGAGACCCTTGGGGTCGCGCGGCAGATTAATCACGGCCAGAAAATGGGGAGCAAGATCGCCAGCACGATTCTCCACGGCGAAGTATTTCTGGTGGCCTCGCATCACCGTGATAAGGATCTCCTCG
>DATLWP010000031.1:0-12876 GCA_035576265.1 Candidatus Polarisedimenticolia bacterium | reverse complement strand
GCTCCCTTTTTTGTGGTGCCGGTGGGGCACTTCAATGGCCACACGACATCCCATAATTTGGCTGTAGAAAGTCTCAAGCCGATTCGCCTCGGCGCGGATCCATTCCTTGATTCTTGGCGAGGACTCCATGTTTCGAAACGTAATCTGAAGCGGAACTTGCATGGCGAGGCTCCTTCCACACAGGTCCTTCTCTTCGCTCGCAAGTAATGGCGCACCCGAAGATCCACTCATCGGGTCGGCAGGCCTCAGAGCGTACTGGCTCGGTCGGCCCGTCCGGCAGCCGCTTGACTCGTAGCTCCGAGATGACACCCTGCCCTTTTCACACTTCCACACCCGGCCGAAGATCACAGTGATGCAGGTCACTGAGCTGTGTGCGAGAGATTCAAGCCCGATCGGCAGTCTTTTGGGACGGCGTAGCCCTTCCGAGAGCGGCGTGGCAGCACAAATTGCGGCTGGGCGTCAGGCAGACTTCGTAACGCTGTCGATGAAATGCCGCATGCGGCGGTAGTGCGAACCCTTCCAGTAGATTCGGTCACATTCAGGGCAGAGAAAAAACTCGTCATAGTACTGCTTCGTTTCCGGCAGGAGGCGGTCAACGATCGACTCCTTCGCGACCGGCCGCAACAACGCGTTGCAATGGATACACCGCCGGAACGGCGCAATCGACTGGATTAGATCGAAGCGCTGAAGCACCTCGACGAGTTGACGGGCGGAGTTGGTTTCGCGCAGACAATAGCCGCGGCTCACGATATTCCTTTTGAGCAGACCTCGGTCTCTGGTCAGCAGAATCCGTCTCTCGTTGGCGGAAAGTTTGGCTACTTCCTCATCCCGGTAGTCTCTACGATACAGTGTGTCGAATCCCACCATCCGAAGATAGGCTGCCAGCCGCCCCAGGTGTGCGTCGGCTACGAATCGAAACTCGCGGATGGGCTGAGGTCGCAGGCGCAAAACAGGCGAAATGTCGAGGGATTGAAACGTCGGATAGACGCTGATCTTGTCGCCGTCCCGCACGAGATACGCGAAATCGACCGGCTCGCCGTTGGCCAGGATTAGGTCCACTTCGGTGTGCGGCACGCCCATCGATTCGATCATGTCTTTCACGGAACCACTCAACAGGAAGGCGTAGCTCGTCGCCCGCCCTTTCCGCGACGGCGGCAGAAAATCATTCAGCTGCGCATAGAACCGAACGTATGCCCTTTTCATAGGAAACCGGCTCCGCTTCCGAGTGCAACCCTTCGAAGAAAACCACGTTTCCGGTTCCGCACGGCACGATCCCACCATGGACGAGGCGCCGGCTCAAGGAGATGAGGAAACGGCCGGGAACGGATTTTTGTTCAAGACGGCTTTCCGCGTATCCTGCAACAGCTCCGAAAGCACCGCCCGGGGAATGCTTCGAATCAAGGGATTGACCAGCCAAGCGAAGATCCACGGAACACCGCGGCTGAGCGCGACCGATTCGTTCTGCAGATAGACTCCTCCATCTTTTTCTTCCATGCTCCAGTAGCTGTATAAGCGCCACAGATAACCGTGGTCTCTTCCTACTGGAAGTTCGCGCTCGTCCGGCTCACCCGCGTTTTCGACCTCGGCGATCCGCGTCGAGTAGGACCTGCTCATCGAGTGCGTGCTGTCGAGCTGCGTGTACTTGACGTCACAATTCACATTGACGACCACGGTGATGATCGTCTTCCTGTAAAGCTGCAGATAGACCTCGAATCGGTCTCCGCTGCGTTTGAGCAATTCGGAACGCCGAACGTCCGGGCCATATATGTTTTTGTGGTTGTCGTAATCTCGAAGGACGGCCACAACCTCCGGAATCGTGGCGCCCGGGATAAAAATCACGCCCGCCCAATCATGAATCATCCCGCTCGGGATGTCGATGTCATGACCGTCTTCCAGCGAGTACAACTGCTCGATGTGGACCTGGCCCCGCCGAAGACTGGCGTACACTTCCCGCCGTTGCTCGCTCGGCAAGCGGTCCACGACGAGGAACCGGCCCTCGCGCAGATCTTCGTCCATCCGCGCTTCGGTGGCGCGGATGTAACGGTTGAACGCGGCCACGGTTTCCGGCTTCAAATTCGCCGCTCGCGAAGGCGGCACAAGAAGGCCGAGGATTCCCCACCCGATCAGCAAAACCCCGATGATCCGTCCAGCCAGCCGCACCGATGCGCTCCACTCTGTAAGACACCTTCAAGAATACCTTGGCGGCGGCGAATGCGCTTGATTACGTTTTCCACAACGAACCAAAGAATCCGCAACGGGCGCCGCGAAGGGCGGGCAACCCTCCGAACGCGTATCTACTGTTGAGGCGGCGACACCAAGACTACGTTGGCTAGGCGGCACGGAGCGTTTTGAATCGGCGCTAAATCAGGAAGACGGTCTGGCCGGTGAGGTCGAAACGCTTTCGGCAGCGGATGTTGCGGCAGGCGACCATATTGTCGACGCGCACCATGTAGGAGCGGGCCTTGGCGAAATTTTTCCGATCTTGCTCGTTGGCGCCGGGGGGACACTGCGCCTTCTTCGTCCTCACCATCCAACGGACGGGGTAGGTGTTCTCCTGGTGGCAGTGCGGACAGTTCAGCGGGATTTGCTTCGCTTCTTCCTTCTCGTCGTAAAATCGCTTTTCGTCCATGGGCCCCCTGCCCGCTTAGTTTGTTTGCTGCATCTCGTCGAGACTGACGAAGCGAATGCCTGCGTCTTTCCACCGCGGCAGCCAGTGTTCGAGTGCCGCGACGGTATGACGGCGGAGGCCTTCGAGCACACGATGGTCGCCATCGTGCAGGAGGACGATATCGCCTCCCTGTACGCGGCGCAAGCGCTGAATCACAGGATCGGCAGGCTGTGGCTTCCAGTCTCGCGCCCAGGCGGACCACATCACCACACCTTCGCCGCCGCGCGCGCGGACAACTCCATTAAGCTGCGGCCCGCGAAATCCGAACGGAGGCCGCATCCAACGAGGCATGCGCCCCGTCGCCGCCGCGACCGCGTCGTCGCAACGGTCGAGCTCCGCTGCAATACGACGAGGTGGCAAAAGCGCAAGGGCCGGGTGCGTGTCGGTGTGATTGCCGATGGTATGGCCGCGCTCGGCGATTTCCTTCGCCAGCGCGGGGAAGGCGCGCACGTGGCGGCCGATCAGGAAAAACGTGGCGCGAGCATTTTGCCGGTCGAGAAGATCGAGCAGAGACGGGGTGACGGCCGGATTCGGGCCATCGTCAAAGGTGAGCGCCACCGCGGAAGAATCGCCCGTGCGCCGAATCGTGGGCCCGAAGAGCTGCGACGATGGCGCTACGGCGCCCCACGAAAAAATCCCGGCAGCGGCGCACGCGCCGCCGGCTGCCAGAAGAACGGGAAGTGATAGCATAGCTCGTCTGGATTTTCGCATGCGCGCCGCGGCTTCGCCAGCGAAAGTACGCTCACGCGAAGGCTTCGACGCTTGGACGCAAGGGAGCATTCTGCGCTGCAAAGGAGGATTCGAATGAGCACGCGTTGCCACTCCTCCGCGGCGGTAGGAATTGCATGCGGCGTTTGATAGGATGGCCGCCGAATCCGGCAAAAAGCATGCGCTCGCCTTACCCAGCCCATAAGAGCATCCCGAATTGGCTCCGCTGGAGCGCGCTGGTCTGGTTGGTTCTCTGGACGGCGGTCTACTGGCGCTCTTGGGGCGCGGCCAACTTTCTGCACCTTTGCGATATCACCGTGGTCGTAAGCTGCGTCGGATTGTGGAGCAACAGCGCGCTGCTAATCTCGAGCCAAGCTGTCGGGTCGCTTCTGGTGGATGCGGTTTGGGCACTGGACGTGGGCTGGAGACTGCTTCTGGGGCACCACCTGATCGGCGGAACGGAATATCTCTTCGACCCGCGCTACCCGCTGTGGGTTCGGCTGCTCACGCTCTTTCACCTGGTGACGCCGCCGCTGCTGCTGTGGGCAGTTCACCGTCTCGGCTACGACCGGCGCGGGCTGGCGTTGCAGTCGGCGATCGCGCTCGCGGCTTTCGCGGCCGCGAGGCTCACATCGCCCGCGCTGAATATCAATTTTGCGTTCAGCGATCCCTTTTTCCATCGCGCTTGGGGACCACCGGCGGTTCACGTGGCGGCCAGCGCGCTTGCGCTGATCGGGGTTGCGTACGTGCCGACGCACCTGTGCTTGAAACATTTCTTTGCACCGCCAGCGCAAAACGAAAGCGGTTATGCGCGCGACTAGATTCGAATTCCGCTACCGCTCGTCACTGAACCTGCTTCACTTTTGGCTGGCGTTTCAGGTCTACGTTATCGATCGCGTCAACGTCGTCGACGCCTTTGTGCCGTGGGCGATGGGCCTCACGGGCTTGCACGCACGAGTTCTTACTCGCGCGCTCTTCGCGCTGGGAGCGTTGCTCGTCGGTGTTGGCGCGGCCATCCGCACATGGGGAGCGGCGTATCTGCGTTCAGAGGTCGTCCACGACACGAAGTTACACCTGGAAACGCTCGTGGCCGATGGTCCCTATCGGCACGTGCGGAACCCGCTCTATCTCGGGACGTTTCTATGGACGCTGGGACTTGGATTTCTCGCCAGCCGCCTCGGGTTCGTGATTCTCGCGGGGGGAGCAGCCATCCGAATCTTGCGCCTCATCGGGCGCGAGGAAGCGGATCTCGAAGAACAACAGGGCGAGAAGTTTCGGGAATACTGCCGGCGAGTGCCGCGGCTCCTGCCGGCGCCCGCGCCGCGCATTCCGCCGGGAGGTATCGAGCCGCAGTGGGGCCAGGCGTTTCGCGGCGAGGCGCCGATCTGGTGCTGTCTGGTCGCCATGATCGCCTTCACGGTGACGCTGCGGGCCATAGTTGCGTGGATTGGCCTCGGGGGCGCCGTTGCCGTCTGGTTCGTGCTGCAGGGCTCTCGGATGGCGCGGCGAAGACGATCCGGGAGATCGTGATGCTGCGGAAACAGGCACCGAGGTACAGGCGTATAAGAATGAACGACTTTCTTTCTGCCACGGAGCGATGGTGAAAGCCACAGACTTCGAGTTTCGCTAGCTGCCTAATCCGTCTGGCGGATGGCGCGCAGATCGATGCCGAGCTGCTGGCATTTCTTGTAGAGGTGGCTTCGCTCGAGTCCCAGGGCCTTGGCGGTATTCGTCATGTGATGGCGATTCCGCCTGAGTTCGGCGAGAAGCGTTTCACGTTCGAAGGCTTCGACGCGCTCGGCAAGCGTGCCGGTGGTCGCGGATGGCGCGGCGGACGATGCGGGCGTTGCAGTGACTGCGCCGGAGACTTGCGGCAGGGCGCGCGCAATCGCCGCCCTTTCGACCACGCCTCCGGGAGCCATCAGGAGCACGCGCTCGACCACGTTGCGCAGCTCCCGCACGTTTCCCGGCCAGGGGTAGTTTTCCATAGCCTCGAGCGCCTCGCGCGAAAAGGTCTTCGGTTTCCAGCGGTTTTGCTCCGACATTTGCCGAACAAAATGCTCCACCAGCACGCGGATATCCTCGCGGCGCTCGCGCAGCGGCGGTACCACGATCGGAAAGACGAAAATCCGGTGATAGAGGTCTTCGCGAAAAGTTCCCTGCCGCACCTGCTCCTCGAGGTTGCGATGGGTAGCGACCACCACGCGCACGTCCACCGGAATCGGATGCCCGCCTCCGATGCGCTCGATTTCGCCTTCTTCCAGCACGCGCAGGAGTTTCGCCTGCATCGCCAGCGGCATGTCGCCGATCTCGTCGAGCAAGAGGGTCCCGCCATGGGCCTGCTCGAACTTTCCGATATGGCGCGCCGCGGCGCCGGTGAAGGATCCCTTCTCGTGGCCGAAAAGTTCCGATTCCATCAGCTCGGCGGGAATCGCGGCGCAATTCAGCGCGACAAACGGTCCTTCTTGGCGCGGGCTTTTCTCGTGCAGCGTGCGGGCGATCAACTCTTTGCCCGTGCCTGTTTCGCCGCGGATGCAAACGCGTGTTTCGCTCGCGGCCACTTGCTCGACCTGCGCCATCACTTCGCGCATGGCAGGACTCGCCCAGACGATCGCGTGGCGTCCAAGACGCTCCTTCAGTTCACGATTTTCTTCTGCGAGGCGCGCAAGACGCAGTGCGTTTTCAACGGTGAGCAGCAATTTCTCGGTCGAGATCGGCTTTTCGAGAAAATCGACGGCGCCGAGGCGCGTAGCCCGGACGGCCATTTCGATCGTGGCCTGGCCGGACATCATAACCGCCGGGGCGGCCACGCCGGTCTTTTTCAGATCTTCGAGCAGCTCAATGCCGTCTCGTCCTGGCATTACCACGTCCGAGAGGATGAGGTCGAAGCGTTCCGTCCTGGCCACATCGAGGGCGCGTGCGGCGCTGTCGCAGACGGTCGCCTCGTGGCCCGCGAGACGAAAGGCGCGAGCGAGCGAAGCAAGCGTGTTCGCATCGTCGTCGATGATCAGGATGCGGGCTTTCAGGGCCACGGGCGGCTACGCCTTCTCGCCGCCGTGACCGTTCCCTGCAGCGGGGGAAGCACCCGGGCCGGAAACCGGCCGCTGCGGCGGCTTCGCCGGAAGATGAATGTGGAAAGACGTGCCGACGCCCGCCTCGCTCTCAACTTCGATGCGCCCGCCGTGGTCGCTCACCACGGATTGCACGATGGCAAGACCAAGTCCCGTGCCGTGCTGCTTCGTGGTGTAGTACGGCGTGAAGAGCCGCTCACACTCCTCGGGAGTCAGACCGCTGCCGGTGTCGGAAATCTCGAGGTTCACATCGCCGTTTTCGCGCGTCGTGCGCAGCATCAGGACGCCGCCCGCCGGCATGGCGTCCATGGCGTTCAACACGAGATTTTCGATGGCGCGCTGCACAAGCGTCGCGTCCGCCTGGATCGCCGGCAAACCCTCCTCGAGGTGAAGCTCGGGTGTGATGGGCGGCCGGCCGACGGCCCCGAATTGCGCTTCGAAGAGCTTGACGATGCCGCGCACCACTTCATTGAGGTTCACCGCGGCAAGATCCGGCTGCGGCATCTTCGCGAAATCGCTGAAGCGGCCGACGATCTTCTTGAGATTTTCAATCTCGGCGAGGAGAATGCCGGTGGACTCGCGGAAGACTTCTTCGAACTGCTCGGGGCTCTGCTCTTTCGCTCGCTGAAGATTTTCGACCGTCGTCTGGAGCGGAAACAGCGGATTTTTCAGCTCGTGCGCCAGCCGCCGCGCCAATTCCCGCCACGCAGCAACGCGCTCCGCCTGCACCAGCCGCTCGCGCTGCTCGCTCAACTGTTCGGTCATGCGGTTGAACGCGCGCGCGAGCTGGGCCAATTCGCCACCGCCGCGGACATCCACGCGCGCCTGCCAGTTCCCTTCCGACACTGCGCGAGCCCCTGCGGCCAATTTCTTGACTGGGCGCGTGACTCGCGCCGCTCCCCACCAGCTCAGCACGACGCCGAGCAGCAAGCCGATTCCCAGCACGCCCAGCGCGAGAAGGCGGATGCGGTGTTCGAGCGCCACCGTTTTCTGCTGCGAGCTGCCGACCAGAAGCACGCCGAGAAGTTCCTTCTGCCGCCCCTGCAACGGCAGCACATGAAACACTTCGGCGCTCGCCGGATCCGGCGTCCACGAAATCTTGAATGTTTGCGGGCCGGGTTGCTGCCGCTCTTGGTTGATAAACGGAGCGAGCCGGTCGCCCTCTACGACCGGACCCGCCTGATCGAGCAGGTTGATCGCCTGGAAGCTCGGGTCGAGATTCAGATAGAGGAGTGCGCGCATTCCTTCCGGAAGAACGAGCGAGCTTAAAAAATCCTTTCCGAGGCGCTGGCCGCCCGCTACATAGAGGTCCCTGTCGCCGACGCGAACTCTGGAAACAGCCATCAATCCAAGCGCCGGCCCTTCCTGCGTGTCGACCTTCATGAGGAAGGAGCCCAGCGAGGCCCAGTCCTTCGGCTGCGTTACCCAATCCATCTTGTAGCCGAACCTCGCAGGCCATTCCGCGGAGGAAATGATCGAGCCATCGCTGGCGACAAAGTCGAGGAAATCGAGCTGGTGAGATTGCGAGACGCCGACGGCGTCGTTGACGTAAACGGAGACGTCCGCTTTTGGGCGGCTGAGGTCAATGGCCATGCGCACCGTCGCTTCGGCGTCGGCGACACGCTGGACGCGATGCGCGACATCCTGCTTGCGGTGCTCGAATTCGCGCTGGAATTGTGCGACCAGCGCTTCGCTGTGCTGCCGATTCGATTCATCGAACGCGCGGCGCGCCACGATCGTCACGCCCGCTGCGATCAAGCCCACGGACACCAACAGCGCCAGGGTAAAAATCCAGAAGAGTTTGGAGCGAAACGTCACGGGTTTTCCTTTTCGGGCGCCGGTCCGGGAGGGCCTTCGAGCCAGACATCCGCGAGAGGCCATGTCCCACCCGCCGCAGGCACCCGCCAATCCCGCAGGCGCGCGCTAAGGCCGTACACCTGCGGAAGCCACACGAGCGGAACGACCCTTGCGCCGTTCACAATAGCTCGCTCGACTGCGAACACTTTCTCGGCTGAGGCACCCGGGGGCAGTTCCGGTGCGTCCAGGCCCGCGAGCGGATTGAGCACGACGACGAACTGCGCAAGCGCTTCGCCGGCGTGCGGCGAGCCCATCGGAAGGCGCACGAGTTGCGCGTCGTAATCCGCCGCCGCACCCGCGATCGCTTGCGCAACCGCCGAAATGCCCGCCTCCTGGGCGTTCACCACGATACGCTGTGCGATCGACTGTTCGAGTGAATCGCCGGCATCATATCCCAACACAATCTTAAGCGAGCCGCCGATTTCCGACGCAAGTTCCTTCGCCCTGGCGGGATCCGGCGACGTCGAGAACATGAATGCCGTGCCGCTCGACCACTGCGGCAACAACCCTCCGGCCGGCTCGCCCGTCTTTTGCAGAATGAAATTCACGATGTCGGCGCGATCGATCGAGCAGGCGAGCGCTTCGCGAACACGCGCATCCTGCGCGACGGGCCGGCCCGCCGCGAAGATCAGCGCAACCAGTTCGTCCGGCTCGGACGAGCTCAGGCGCACGCCGCGCCCGGAAGCGGCGCGGGCCTCTTCGGGCGGGATCTCCGCGAAATCGGCGTGGTCGAGCTCAAGATCGAGCAGGCGATCCCGCGCGGAGCGACCCATCTGAATTTCGATCGAGTCGACGAATGGCCGGCCACCGCCAAAGTCGTCGTTCGCGACCAGCACCGCACGCTTTCCGGGATCCCACGCGGCAATGTGAAAAGGTCCGGAGCCGGAGACACCCTCAAAAGTCCCATCCGGATTGTGCTGTGCGTAGAGCAGCGCATCAATCTGCTCTTTGGCCGCAGCTTCTTCGAGATTCGCGGCCGACACCGTCGGGTCGAGCGAATTCACCACCGCGCCTATTTCGACGCGCAGCGTTCCGCCATAACTCGGCCGCCGCGCCGATCGGACGCCCACAGCGATGAGCGCGACGCTAGCGATCGCAAGATACAGTGACAATCGAAGCTTCATAGAGTCCCGTTTCGATATTTCGAGAAACCATTCGTGCCGAATTGCCGTCTGCCGCAGCCCAGAGCGCGAGAATCGGCCCGGGAACGTCGAGCGGCTCGCCAACGGCGATTGCCCGGCTGTTCGCGATTTCGTAAAGCTGCATTCGGTCCGGCTGGGTCCAATCGCCCGGCCCTGTGACCAGCACTTGCCACCCCGAAGCGCACACAGGCGCGAGGGAGAGAACGTCGCTTCCCCAGCCCGAAAAGGTGTACGCCGGCTCGGACCGACCCGCGAAGAGCTGTGCCTTCCCATCCAATCCGGCGAGGATCCATCGCGAAGTGCTCCGTCCTCCCACTACGGGGGAAGGAGAAGCCGCCGAATAGAAGGCGGGATATTTCGCTACCAGGTCATATGACAGAATCATGCCCCCCGAAAAGTAGTTCCGAGGCGTATCGAAAACCCAGGTTGCCGGTCCCATCGGCCATTGCTCACCTGAATTCGGGCTGCAACTGACGGTAAAACCGGGATTCCAGAGCCCCTCGCATCGCGATCCTGCGATCCAGGCACTCACGTGCGTGGCATCGCTCAATACTAGACGGCCACGAAGGTCGCGCGATGCCGAAAGCGGGTAGACGGGCTTAGATTGCTGAAGTACTTCCTCCCCGTCATTGAAGTCGTGGACCACGAGGCGGTCCGGCTCGAGGACATACCAGAGGGTGTGCTTCGCGTCGGTGACCGCTCGCGCAAAATCAAGTATGGGGCGGAATTGCTGCCAGACAATTTTCCGCTGAATCACGGGCGCGGGCCCCGGCCGCTGCGCGGGTTCGCCGGCCGGCGCGACGGCAGCGATAGCCACCTGCTCCGAGTCGGCAAGATGCATTTCCGCGACCAGGATAAAGCCATCGACATTTCGAGAAATCGTGACCTGCACTTGAGCATCGGCCGGCGGCGAGCCCGGCGAGGACTCCACGAGGCGGCCGCCTTGCACGGTGATTTGTGCTACGAGGGCCTGGCGGAGGCTAGCGACGTCCACAGGGGCGCCCGGTGTGATGTCCTTCGCATCGATGGAAAGCGTGTGCGAAGAAGTGACCGCGGTGACGATTTTCTCGGCGAGAGAATGCACGGCGTCATTCCACACCGTGGGAAGCTGGCCGGGTGATTGCGCAAAAGAAGAATTCGCCGCGACGACGAGAGAAGCGACGACAAGAATCGCGCGCAGGGAAAAAGGTAAGTTGCGGCGAGTGCGCTCCATCCGTCCAGCCGAAGTGCGATTGGCGTTCGTGGTTCGTCATCATAGCACAAACTCAAAACGTATCCGGCGGACATCGCGCGACGAGTTTCCATGCGCCGGCTGGGCGGCTTCGCCCCGTACTCCGGTGGCGCGGGTTTTGCTGCGGCGGAAACAAAGCCACGCGCCGAGAAGCACGGGACGAAGCCGCCAGCAAGGGTTTTTGCCGGCGTTCATCCCCGGGGCCGACCCGACTTCTCGCGGACGCCTAACGCGCGTCCGAGAAAGACCGGATCGACCGGGAAACTCTACTATCTCGCAGCCGCCCGCGCCGGCGGATCGCCAGCGTCTGCGGCCATGGCCGAACGCAACACGTCGTTCGTGAAAAAGAATTTTCCATCGTTCGGCACCATCATGATTTGCACGCGATCGGAGAGTCGCTGCGCCACCGTGAACTGCACGAGCAGGGGATTTGCCTTGAGCGCGGCAGCCTCGAGCTCCATCTGTTCCGCCTTGGCCTGTGCGGTGACTCGGATGCGGTTGGCCTCGGATTCCGCGAGCAGGTTCTGGCGCTGCTGCTCGGCTTTGCTGTCGATCACTTTGGCTTGCGCATCGGCCTCGGCATTCTGAATCGTCGCTTCCTTGCGGGCCTGGGCTTCCAGGCGGGACTGCTCGATCTGCTTCTGCTTGAGCGGAAGCGTGTACTGCATGGCGTCCGATTGCGCCTTGGCCATGATCACCTGCGACCGGGCATCCGCTTCGGCGCGCTTCACTTGGCGAATCTTAAAGGCCTCGGCCTGCGACTCAGCGATGGCGACGCGCTTCTTCTCGATCTGGGCCTCGACGGAGGTACGGTCGTCCTCCTGCTCCTTCAGAAGAAGATCCTCGAGGCCCTTCGCGTACTCTTCCGGCAACAAAACCTTTCGGAGAAGAACCTCTTTGACGACGATGGCATCTCCGGAGAGGCGCGCGGTGATGAGCTTTGCGGCTCGCTGGCGAAACTCCTCGCGCTTGGTCGAAAAAACGTCGCGCACGATGTAATTCGGCGCAGTCTCGTGGAAGGCGCTTAAAACCGTCGGCGCAACAGCCTCTTCGTCGAGCGGCCGCGGAAGGTTGGCCTGTATATAGTCGAGCCTCTGCGGGTCAATGCGGTAGCGCACCGTGACAGCGAGCCCCACGGACAGGCCCTCGCGCGCCTCGACGGTGAGGACGTCGAGCTTCGAATTCCGCACTTCCTCGGCGGCCGTCGCGAAAACGCGGTCGCGGATGTCGTAGAGAGTGATGCGGTCGACGAGCGGGAAGATGAAGTGCGTGCCGGAATAGAGCGTCCCGGGCAGCACCCCGGAAATTTGGCTCACACGCACGGCCGCGTGGCCGTCGGGTACGACGACGATGCTTAACCCGGCAAGTCCCGCAAGAGCCCCGATGGTTGCGAGTTGGGCGGCTGTGTTCCATCGGATCGCGGGGCGAACGCGTCGGGGCGGGGCTGCTGCTCGCGGCGCTTCAACCGGCGGCGCGCCTTCGGTGGCGCGTCCGCCGCGCCGAAACAACCATTGAAGTTCGTAGATCAGATAGATGTCGTAGAGTACGGCGCCCGCGGCACCGACGAGAAAAACGACGCATCCAGCCAACAGCAGAAACCTGAGGAAAAGCATGGCTTCCTCCCCGGCGATGCCCCAGGCGCCGCGCCCGGAGTTATTGCCGCTCCTTCCGCGGCGGGTTGCGCCGTCCCGCAGGCATCAAACGCATCAGACCGGTCAGGCCCAACCACTCGAGTCCCAGGGCGAGTCCCAAAGCCGCAAGGATGGCTCCTGATATCTCCGCGAATGCAATGAAGTTGTTCATGGCTGCCTCCTTGTTGCCTAGCCGCCTCAGCGGCGCGCTAGAAGGGCTGCTCTCGGGACGCCCTTGCGGTCGGGATATGCAGCCGCGCAGCCATGGATCTATGTATTGAAAATAAGGGACTTGCAGATTTCGAGGTGCGTCGAGACCGTGGCAGTCTGAACACGATGTGGGAAGCGGCACTCGTTCGGGCGGGTCACGGCATCACGCCCCTTGCTTCCGTTACGGTAGAATGCGCGCGGCATTCGTGGCGGAGGCGTCAACTTCGTGAAGCGATGGGCTCGAGTTGCGGTCCCAACCGCGGCGCTGGTCTGCGCCGCTATCGGCGCTAGCCAGCAACCGAGGCACCGTCCTGCACCAAAACCGCAACGCCCCGAGGCAACCACTGCGGAGCAAGCC
>DATLWP010000030.1:0-5794 GCA_035576265.1 Candidatus Polarisedimenticolia bacterium | reverse complement strand
ACGTCGTAACCGAGTTTCTGCGTTTTGCCAAGCCGCTCGCAATCTCATACGAGTCTGTTTCGATGCAGACGCTGGTCGAGCGCGTGGCCCAGGAGATCGAGGAGGCTCTCCCCGAATGCGCGGTCACCTGCGAAGGCACATTCGGCGATCTGCCGGGCGATGAGGGGCTGCTGAGGCAGGCGCTCCTCAACTTGTCGCGCAACGGGGCCGAAGCGGCGCGCGAGAGCGGAAAATCGCCGCGCGTCACCATTTCCGGAACGATCGAAGATCTCGGGGGACACAGATGGCAACGGATCTGCGTCGCGGACAACGGGCCGGGCATCCCGGTGCGCGACCTTCCGAAGGTGTTCCTACCGTTCTATACAACCAAGTCTGAAGGTACCGGCTTGGGCCTCGCGGTCGTCCAGAAAGTCGCGCTTCAGCACGGCGGCAGCATAGAGGCACGCAACCAACCGGGTGGTGGGGCCGAGTTTCTTCTCTGGTTACCTTTGCGGCAGGAGCCCTCGGCGTCGCTATTCCCCTCCCGGGCTGCCCGCATCTAAACTCTTGTAAGACGCATTCGGGAAGGGGTCCGAGGAGGCGGTATCCATGCGCAGAATTATCTGGTTGGCCACGGCGGCACTTTTCGTGCTTCCCGCGGGCGGCTGGTGCCAGCAGGCGGCCGAGTCCCACGGTCAGAGCCAAGCGCAATCGTCCGCTCCGCAGCACGAGTCTCTCGCGGATGCGGCGCGCAAAGCGCGGGAGCAGCGCAAAGAGGTCCCCAAGGCCGCCAAGGTCTTCACCAACGACAATATACCGGCCGCAGGCGGCATCTCATCCGTCGGACCGGCCCCTGCCGAGGAAAAGCCGGCGGAGGCTGCGAAGTCAGCACCGGCCCCGGCTGGCGCCGCCGTTCCTTCGAAAGACCAGGAGAAAATGTGGCGCCAGAGATTTGCCAACTTGCGGCAGAAGCTCGACCGGGATCAAGCGGATCTCGACGTGATGCAGCGGGAGCTCGGTGTCCTCAATCTGCAGAACTACAATGATCCCGTCAAGGCGATGCAACAGCAGCTGACCCGCACCGATATCAACAAGAAGACTGCCGATATCGACGCGAAAAAGAAGGCTATCGCAGCCGACCAGCAAGCCATTTCCGACGCAGAGGACGAGCTGCGCAAATCCGGCGGCGACCCTGGCTGGGCGCGATAGAACCAGCGACCGATGGAACCCGTCCTCCTTGTCGAAGACAAAGCCGAACTGCGAGCCATGCTCCGCAAAGCGCTCGAGCGCACCGGTTACACCGTCGACGAGGCGCCTGACGGAAGCTCGGCGATCGACAAAGTCCGCAGCCGCCGCTATCTGCTGGTTCTCTCCGATCTGAAACTCCCTGGCGCGTCCGGGATTGATGTGTTGCGGGAGGCCCGCCGCGCCGAGCCCACGCTCCCCGTGATTCTGGTGACCGCATACGGCTCCGTGGAAGAAGCTGTGACGGCCATGAAAGAAGGCGCCTTCGACTTCATCCAGAAGCCCGTCGATTTAGATCATCTCAAGCTCTTGCTCGAGCGCGCCGCGAAACAGCAGGAGCTGTTGCGCGAAAATCTGTTGCTTCGCGAGGAATACGCGGCGCGGTACGGTTTTCCGCGGATCGTCGGCGAGCATCCCGCGATGAAGGAAGCCAGCCAGATGACGCAGCGCGTGGCCGCCACCGATTCGACCGTCCTGCTGCTCGGAGAAAGCGGAACGGGCAAGGAACTCTTCGCGCGAGCGATTCATCACCTGAGCCCGCGGGCGGAGCATCCGTTCGTGGCGCTGAATTGCGCGGCCATACCCGAGGGTCTCGTCGAGAACGAGCTGTTCGGTCACGAGCGGGGAGCCTACACCGGCGCGGGAGCGCGCAAGATTGGAAAGCTGGAATTGGCGCATCGCGGCACGCTGTTTCTCGACGAAATCGGCGAGCTGCCGCCGGCAATTCAGAGCAAACTGCTGCGGGTTCTCGAGGAGCGCCGCTTCGAGCGCGTGGGAGGCACGCAGGAAATCGAAGTGAACGTGCGCATCCTGACGGCCACCAACAAGGATCTTCGCGCGGCCGTTGCCGAAAAGACGTTTCGCGACGATCTCTACTTCCGAATCTCCGCCGTGCCCATTACGATTCCGCCGCTGCGCGAGCGCGGTGACGACGTGCTGCTGCTCGCCGAGCATTTTCTCGAGCGCTTCAAGCGCGAGTTTCGAAAACCGTCCCTCGAGCTCACGAAGGACGCGCGCGCCCGCATGCTGTCCTACACCTGGCCGGGAAACGTGCGCGAATTGCAGAATGCCATCGAGCGCGCCGCGATCCTCGCAAATGCGTCCAAAATCGATGCGGAATCCTTGCAATTGCCCGCTGCAAAACCCGCGCCCGAAGAATTGCCGGACGGCATGCTGGCCGAACAATTTCTATGGGAGGGTCCCCTCGAGGAAGTCTCGCAGCGCGCCGTGGCCCACGTGGAGCGATTCAAGATTCACAACGCGCTGCGGGAAACGAAGTGGAACAAGACGCGCGCCGCCGAACGGCTCGGCGTATCCTATAAGACGCTCCTGCACAAAATCCGCTCGCTCGGTTTGGAGAATTAGGTCGGCGCGGCCACGGCTCGCGGTCCGAATCCGCATCGCGCAGGCTCAGCCAAACAGCTCCACAAACACTTCATTCGAGACGGTGAGGCGATTGGGAGCAATCCGCATGCGCGTACCGTCCATCTCGATAAGACCCTGCTCCTGCAGACGTTCGATCCGCAAACGCAGCGTGGCGAGCCGCTGCGGCAGGAGCTCGCCGAATTCGCGCTCGATTCGCGAGAGTTCGATCCCCTCAAGTTGACGCAGGCCGAGAAAGAACTCTTCGTCGAGCGCCTGGAACGGCAGGACCGGCTCGATCTGCTCGCGCGGCGAACCGCCCTGCTCGATCAAGGAGACGTAGCGGGCCGGATCGTGCACGTTGGCCCAGCGCATGACGCCATCGAAGGAGTGGGCGCCGGCGCCGAAGCCGAGATAAGGCTCACGGCGCCAGTATTTCAAATTGTGCTGTGAACGGCGGCCTGGCTGCGCCCAGTTTGAGATTTCGTAATGCTCGTAACCGGCTCCGTTGAGCCGCGCGCAGCCGGATTCGTAGAAATCGGCCATCGCGTCGTCGGTTGGAATCGCGCCGGCGCTGTAGCGCACGCCGCCCGCGAGCGCCTCTCTACCGAGGCGGCTGCCTTCGTCGAGTTCGAGCATGTAAACAGAGACGTGTTCAGGATAGATGCGCAGCAACTCGCTGACGGAGTCTTCCCATGATTGTTCGGTCTGGTGCGGCAGGCCGACGATCAGGTCCATGCTGAGATTGCGGCAGCCAGCCGTGCGAAGCAGGTCCGCGGCCCGAAAAATGTCGTCGCGGCGGTGCATCCGTCCCGCCGACTGGAGCTCCCTATCGTGGAATGACTGTACTCCCAAGCTGATGCGATTGATGCCCGCCGCAAACCACGAGGATGCCTTTTCCGGCGTGACGGTTTCGGGGTCGGCTTCAAGCGTCACCTCGCCGGCCTCGATGCGGTACGCACGGCCGAGTGCATCCAGAATCTTGGCCAGAGCAGAAGGGACGAGCAGGCTCGGCGTGCCTCCTCCGACGTAGACGGTGTCCACGGCAGGCCCTGCGAACGACTGGGAGTCGGCAATCTCGCGGCAGACGGCGTTCGCATACGGCTCATACCGGTCGCGCGAGACGACACCCGTATGAAAATTGCAGTACGTGCACTTCGTCTGGCAGAAGGGCACCTGAATGTAAATTCCGAGGCTCATACCTAACAATAAATTTAGCATACCGCGGCACGCGTGCACTCTGGCTTCGCGCTTCGAATTCACCCGCAGCCGTCTGATAAGATAAACAGTGCAGTGCTGAAGACGTGAGGAGATCCATGGCGACGGACACTCCCTTGATCGAGGAACATCGCGCGGCCGGGGCGCGACTGGCGGAATTCGAAGGTTGCGTGCTGCCCGAGAATTTCTCGAATTTCAAGGAGGAGTACCGCGTGGCGCGCGAAGCGGTAGCGCTCTTCGATACAAACTTGCACGTCATCTTAACACTCACGGGACGCGACCGCGTTTCGTATCTGCATGCGATTACATCGAACGACATCAAATCCCTCGCCGCGGGCAGCGGTACGCTCGCCTTGCTGCTCAATCCGCAGGGCCACATTCTCGCGGAGCTCGAGGTGTACGCGCTGCAAGAGAAGCTGCTCGTGCTGTCCCACGCGTCCGTGCGAGAGCGCGCGATCACCACGCTCCGACGATATGTCATCGCCTCGCAGGTGCGGATCGAAGACCTAACGGATGAGATGGGCAGTCTGGCAGTCGAGGGTCCCCATGCGGAAGAGGTGGTTAAGGAGGCGTGCGGCGTGTCGCTCGGCTCGCTCCGCGAGCCGGCCATCCGGGATTCTACAGTTGAGGGATTCGAGTGTCACTTACTACGACGCTCACATTTCGGCCAGATCGGCGCGGAACTGATTGCCCGCCGCGAAGTCCTGCCCGCGCTTTGGCGCAGATTGCTCGCACGCGTTCGCGCGCATGGTGGCGCGCCGATTGGGATGGCGACGTTCAACACGCTACGGCTCGAAGCTGAGGTTCCGTGGTTCCCTATCGATTTCAACGACCAGATGATCCCGCATGAAGCCGCGCTGGAAGACTCGCACGTCAGCTTCAACAAAGGCTGCTACACGGGACAGGAAATCGTCGAGCGCGTTCGCTCGCGGGGCCACGTCAACCGCCGGCGCGTCTCGCTCAAGTTTTCGACTACCACTCCCCCGCCTCCGGGCACCAAGCTGCGCGCCGGCACCACTGAAGTCGGTAGCGTGACAAGCTCTGCATTCTCGCCGGCTGCAGGCGCGGCGATCGGAATGGGCTACGTACGCCGCGAACATTTCTCACCGGGCAGCGTCCTCGAATTTGACGGCGGCACAGCGGAGGTCCGGTAGGGCGGCCTGGCACATTCGCGGCGCGCCCCCTGCCGCCGGGCCGCTTAGCGTTGCGCGGACTGCGCTCGCGCCATCTGCTCCTGCCGTTGCCGGGTGAGATGCGGCACGACGCCGATCATCCGTTCGATCGTCATCAGTTGCGCACGATGATGCATCTCGTGTTCCTTGGGCGAGAGCAGCATCTCGAAGCGGCTTTTGGACGCCGGGTCGGCTCCGGGCGGCATGGCCACGCGTTCGGCCAAGAACGGCTCCGGCAAGCCTTCCAAGTAGGAAGCAAACTTCTCACCTTGCGATTGCAGCAGCGCGATGATCTCCGCCTTACTGCGGGCCTTCGACTCCTCTGCGATGATCTTCTGCATCAGCTCCGGAAAATTCAGCTTCATGAGATCGTCGATGCGGTTGCCGTGGATGTGAAGCGCGATTTCCGACCCAAAAGCGATATGGGCCAGCGTTTGCGAAACCGTCCTGGCATCCGGCGCGGCCTTGAAATCGTAGCGGTTCTCGGGGATATCTTGCGCGATTTGAATCGTATTCCTCCGTACAGTCCGAAAAGCTGCTGCCAGTTCTTTGCCGCCGTAGTAGGTCATCTTGCTTCATCTCCCTGGATTCTATTTTCTCTTGTCTTCTGATTTGTACTCGGATTACGCACGCCGGGCCTCCGACGCACAGCAAATCTACAGGCCGTTCCCGGATGGGTCAACCACCAGAACTGCTAACTCTTGCTGATGTTAAGTGAACGAAGGAAGCTGCCGCGGTCTCGGTCGATCTTCTTTTGGATCTGGAAGACGGCGTAGAGAAGAGCCTCGGGACGGGGAGGGCAACCGGGCACGTAGACG
>DATLWP010000029.1:0-27680 GCA_035576265.1 Candidatus Polarisedimenticolia bacterium | reverse complement strand
TTCCAATACGCCGATTATGGTTTCCGAGTCGCGCGATCGGTGAACACCTAGGCTGCGGTCGCCTCGCCTCGACCTTCCTGTAGCGGGACGAATTGTCGGCCACCCGGCAATCATAGCGGAGGCGCGTCTTGCCGCAGAGGTCAGTGAGAAGAGACAGAGATCGCCGAGAGAGGCGCTTCTCCGCGACCGCAGTTCGCGCTAGAGTGGTTACGTTGCTCAGACGACGGAGAAGGGGTTGAGAGCCGGAGATCAATGAGCGCGATTGTTTGGATTGCGGCGAGTGCGGCGGCGATTGTCATCGTCGCGGCCGTGGTGTGGGCGGCGGGGCGGCGATCGGATGCGCAATTGTCCGCCGTGCGCCAGGAGATGCAGAACTCGCTTGCCGCGCAGGGCCAGGCGGTGACTTCCCAGATGAGCCAGCAGATCGCCAATCTGATGCAGTCGGTGACGCAACAGCTCGGGCAGGTGCGACAGGAGCTGCAGAGCGGCGTGGCTTCGACAGGGCAGCTCGCCAGCGAGGCGCAGAAAGAAGTGGCGCGGCGGTTGCAGTCCTCGACCGAAGCACTCGTGCAGATGAGCCACAAGATCGGCGAGGTACAGCAGACGAGCCGGGACCTTTCGCAGGCCGCGCAAACGCTGCAGTCCGTACTGGGCGGAGCCAAGACGCGCGGAACTCTCGGCGAGATCACCCTGGAACGGCTGCTCGGGGACGCGCTGCCGCAGAGCGCTTACGAGACGCAATATCGCTTCGCGTCTACCGGAGCGGTGGTAGACGCGATCGTGCGCAGCGGGGAGCGGATCCTGCCGATTGATTCCAAGTTTCCGCTGGATGCGTACCGCAAGCTTGCCGATGTCGGCGACGAGGCGCGGCGCGAGTTCTCCCAGGCCGTGAGAAAGCATGCCGACTCGATCGCCGAGAAGTATATTCTTCCCGACGAGCAGACGTTTGATTACGCGCTGATGTTCGTTCCCTCCGAAGGCGTCTATTACGAATTGCTGATGACGGAGGACGCGAAATACGGCCGGTTGGATGAGTACTGCCGCGGGAAGCGCGTCTTCGCGGTTTCACCGAACACCTTCTACGCGTGCCTGAGCGCCGTGGCTGTGAGCCTGCAGAGCCAGAAGATCGAGGAGAATGCGCGGCATCTGTTCGCCGCACTCGGGGGATTGAAGAAGCAGCTCGATTCCTTCGCGGAAGTCTACGAAAAGCTTGGCACGCACCTTCGTCACGCGCAGCAGAGTTACGAGGATGCCGACAGCCGGCTTGGCCGAGCACGCAATTCCGTCGAGCAGATGTCGCAGGGCGCGCTGCCCGAAGGCGCGCCGAAGGCACTCGAAGCTGCGTCTACCGAATGATTGGCTTGCCGGAAGCAGTGAGAGGGCGGCCAGCCCTCCGCTGCGCCCGAGTGCAACCGTCCGCTGCCAAGGCCGAACTCCGAATAGTTCCGGGCTAGAGAGCGGACTGAGCGGCGGCCAGAAGCGTTCGGCAATCGCCCGGAATTGTGTGAGCGACTATCTGGCCGAGTTCCCGGCGGACCTGTTCGAGTGAGCGAGGTTGGTGCGCCAGTCGGTCGGTTAGTTTTCGGATACCGGGTTGCGTCTGATTAGGCGCAAGCGGCTCCGCCGCCTGCAAATAGCGGCGAGCGGCGGCAACATCCGGCGGCGGGAGCAGCCGCGCGCGGAACGAAAAGTCACCGGAACGGATCGTCTTCACGCTCACTTTCGCGAAATTCTGGGACCCGCCACGGGTCCGCAGTTCCTGCATATCGCCTCGTAGAAATCGGAGCACGCCGGGCGTCCGGTTTTCGACAACAATGCCAAGCCTTTGCTGGGAGCCGCGCACGCGGACAATGAGATTGCCTTTCTTGTCGGGCAGGAGAGGGGGGTGAGGTGTTTCGAATTCAAGCGACACGAGCGTCGTCTTGGCTGTCCATTGACTTTGGCCGGCCTTGATGGAAATCGTCGCCGGGCCCGGCTTTGCGTTCGCGTCCGGCAGGACGACGATGCAAGCCGGCGAGGCCGCAAGGACGAGGGCGGGACCGCGGTTGATCCACACCTCATAAGCGTCCGCGTCGCCGCGGAGCCCAGCTCCACAAATCGAAAACGGCTCGTGTAACGAGACCTCGGGCGCGACCGTGAGAGCGTGAGGCACGTCGGCGGGCAACGGTGGGTCGATGAGTGTTGCCACGGATGTGCCCGGGCCTTTTGCCATGAGTACGCCACCAGATGCGGGGGCCGTGAAGTACGCGCGGCCCGTGCGGTCGGTTGTGACCCGCTGGCCGCTTCCGAGGTCGATTGTCACGCCGGCAGCAAGCTTTCCGTCCACCCCGAGGACCGCAAGGGTCGCCGGACGATTGGCCACGAGCCTTGGAGTGAGCACGATCGTGACGGTCCACGTCGTAAGAGGGTTGGATTGCGCCTGGGAGCCCGTAGCGGGAGCCGACGCCGGCGCTACGCCTCCAAAAAGTCCGCATGAAGCTGCGGCCATCAGCCCGAGAGTGCGAAGATTTCTCATCGAAGAATCGGCCGCCTGGCAGAGTCGGCGCTTGGCCGGCACATGCGCCGACACGGTTAGAGTATAGCCAAACCAGGCTGGGAATGGGGTAGTGCGGCGCGAGCTTGCGCGTGGGCGCGAGGCTTCAATCGTCGAGTCGGACGACGAACGTGTCCAACCTTTCATTGGACTCCAACTGGCTGGCGAGCTTGCGCGCTGCGTCCTCGCTAGAGAGACGACCGGCACGCACGCGATAGAAGCGGCCGTTCGGGGAGTCGTACGTGGCGATGCTGACGGGAGTGTATCGCGTGGCGAGATCGGCGCGGAGGCGTTCGGCATTCGCCTGAACCTGAAACGCGCCCACCTGCACCGCGAAGAAGCCCACCAGCGGATTTGGCCCCGCAATGACCTCGATCCGCACCGGGGCTGTGCCCATTCCAACCATGTCAAGGGCCTGCGCGGCCGAAAGAGAGAGATCAATCACGCGGTTCGCTACGAACGGGCCGCGGTCGTTGATGCGGACTTGGGTTTGCCGGCCGTTGCGCAGGTTGGTGACGCGGACGATGGCCCCGAAGGGCAACGTTCGGTGCGCCGCCGTGAACTGGTGCATGTCGTAGATTTCGCCGTCCGACGTACGATGGCCGTTGAAGGGAATCCCGTACCACGATGCCACGCCCTCTTCCACGTACTCGCCCGGCACGGCGGGCTGAAGTTCAGCAGCGGGAGGGGGACCGGAGGATGGCGAGGGCACTTTTGCGCCCGGCGCGGGTTGCGGCGATGGAGGCGCCGCTGGGGGCCGGGTCGTGCGAGTGCGGTGGGCACAACCTGCGCCAGCGAACAGAGCGAAGGCGAGCAAAAGCCCGAAACCGCGCGGGAATGGCGCCCGTTCGCGGGTTGCAGGCCGATCCAATTTTCTCTCGAAATGCGCCGGCCCAGTCGCAGGTCTCACGCGGCATCCTGATTCACTTGTTTGGACTCAAGTTGGGTATTATAGGAACGCATTCACATTCTCGCAAGGAACCCCATTGGCTCTTTCACCGCGTCTGCGCTGGAAGCTCGATCGAATGCGTCAAAAGCTTGGCGGCATTTTCGGCGGCCACAAGGAGGCCCCGCGCCCGAAGCTTTGCCCCGCATGCGGGTCGCTCGTGGGCACGACCGCGACGAAGTGCCACCAGTGCGGCGCCAGCCTGACGTTCTCGCTGGCTGCGGCAAGCCGCTCGCTCGAACGGCTGATGCCCACGACCTCGCCTGCCACGTATGCGATTCTGACTTTTAGCTGCCTGCTTTATGCGGTGAGTCTTCTGGCGACGATTCGCGAGAGCGGGTTCGTGGCGCCCAGGGGCGGGCTGTTTGCATTGTTCAGCCTCGGGGGCATCAACGGCGATGTCCTCCAGCGGCTGGGTGCATCGCTGCCATTGCCATACGACCTCGCGCAGCCATGGCGATTCGTGATGGCCGTTTTTCTCCACGGCGGCTTGCTGCACATCGGGTTCAACATGTGGGTGTTGATGGACGTGGGCCCCGCGATCGAGGAGCTCTACGGCTCGGCGCGTTATCTCTTCATCTACGTGGTGGCTGGAATCGGCGGCTACCTAGTAAGCAGCGCGACCGGCCATTTCAGCGTGGGAGGGTCCGGAGCGCTCCTCGGGTTGATCGGCGTCCTCTTAGCCGTGACGGCCGGTCGGCGAAGCATCGGGATGCAAATGCTGCGCAGCCAGATCATAAAATGGCTCATCTACATAGCCATTCTTGGCCTGGTAATTCGTGGAATCGACAATTTCGCGCACCTCGGCGGATTCATCACGGGATTTGCGCTTGGCAAGATCATGATGGACAGGGCGCCCGCCAGCGTCGAGGAGCGCAAGCGCGCCTACGCGATGGGCTGGGCGGCGGCGCTGCTGGTTGTGGCCAGCTTCGCGATGATGATCCTTACCAACGTGCGCCCGGGCTGAGTGTAGCAGCGCCCGCCTTATCCTTCGACGTGCAGCCGCCGAGACACCACGATGCTGTAATGCAGGCCGGAAAACACTACAAGAACTGCGACCAAATAGGCGCAAACAGTACGCACTGGCGACAGGACCGCGGGCTGCCAGATGGCGAGCACGAGCACCAGCACGATCAGCACGATTTCAAAGAAAGTGGTGGCTTTTCCCCAGATGCTTGGCGGAAATGACCGGTAGCCCAGCGTGAGGAGAATCACCGCACTGGCGGCCAGGAGCAGCACGTCGCGGCCAAGAACGAGAATCGCCAGCCACCAGCTGATTTTTCCCTTCAGCGCCAGGATGAAATAGGACGATGAGAGGAGCAATTTGTCCGCGATGGGATCGAGGTAGGCGCCGAGGCGCGTCTTCTGATTCAAACCGCGCGCCAACAGGCCATCGAGCCCGTCGCTCAGGCCCGCCGCAATGAGGATGCCCAGGGCAATCTCGTAGCGCCCGTACTTGATCGCAATGATAAAGAAGGGCAGAAACGCGAGGCGCAAGAGCGTGAGCTCGTTGGGGACGGTGAAAATGCGGCTGCGCATAGTTTATCCGGGTGAAACCTAAGCCTTGCCGGCCGAGTGGCACGGGGCCATTGCTCAGGCGAACTGTGCCAGGTAGTCCACCAGTGAACAGCCTACCTTCTTTTCGAATATCTCGGCAAGGGAGGGAATCGAGCCGCGAGCCTCGTCGAGTGCAATGCGCTCAATGCGCAGCATGGGGAAGAACAGCGTGGGCAGCCCGATGCGATCGCCTTCCGGGTGCAGCACCTGACTCACGAAATCGTCGAATCCGCTCAGGTCGATGCCGCGCAGCGTGACCCCGGCACTGGAGACATCGAGCAATTCGCCCCACAGCCTTTCCTTGGGGCTATGCAAGCTGACCACGACAATCGAGCGCGGCTCCATGGGTCCCCCTGGCGCAAACCTTCCGCACGCATAGTATCGCAAGTAAGGCCGGGCGCGCACCTGCGCGCGGCGCGAGAGTTTCCTAGGTCTCCGAAACCTTTCCTATAAGTCTGCGTGGGTTAAGCAGCGATGTCGCTCGCGCGGTGCGATCAATCGGGTTTCCCGCTGCGGCGGCTGATGCCATGGCGCGCGGTCCGCTTGAGCGCCCGGATTTTCTCGGCGACATTTCCGGCGGCTTCCTTTTCATCGGCGGCCTTCTCGATTTCCGCCACCAGGGCCGAACCTACCACAGCCGCATCAGCGATGCCCCCTAACACAGAGACGTGGGCTGGCTGCGAAATTCCGAAGCCGACCGCCAGGGGCAATTTCGTGAAGCGCCGCACGCGCCGCGCCAGGGCCGGCAACTCTTCTGGCAGCGCCTCGCGGGCTCCGGTGACGCCCGCACGCGAAATTAGATACAAGAAGCCGCTCGAGGAGTTGGCGATTTTCGCGAGTCGCGCGTCGGTCGAAGTCGGCGCCGCGAGAAAGATTGTGTCCAGGCCGTGCGTGCGCATGGCCGAGCGATAGTCGGTCGCCTCTTCGGGCGTCAAATCCGTCGCCAAGACGCCATCGGCTCCCGCCTCGGCGGCCGCTACGGCGAATTTTTCGAGGCCCATCTGCAGAATGGGATTGAAGTAGCTGAAAATCACGAGCGGGACTTCGGTATGCCCGCGCAGACGCTTGACCAGCTCGAGAACGCTCGCGAGCGTCGTCCCACCACGCAGCGCCCGGTCGCTGGCGCGCTGAATCGTCGGCCCGTCGGCCACCGGGTCGCTGAACGGCACGCCCAGCTCGATGACGTCCGCACCGGCCTCCGCGGCCGCTAGAACGATTCTTTCCGTAGCGTTGAGCGAGGGATCGCCGGCAGTGAGATAGGCGACCAGGCCCATCTCTCCCGACTCCGCGAGCTCTTGGAATCGCCGCGCGATTCTGCTTGCAGGGAGTTCGCCGGGTTTTGCGAGGCCTTGGCTCGTTGTTTGCGCCGAGGCGATTGGCTTGGGGATGGGCGCGTCAGACATAGCGCGAGAGCGTTTCCATGTCTTTATCGCCGCGACCGGAAACATTGAGGATCACGATTTCATCCTTCTTCATCTTGGGTGCGCGGCGGATCAGTTCGGCGACGGCGTGCGCGGACTCAAGGGCCGGGATAATGCCCTCGAGGCGAGCCAACGTGCGCGCCGCTTCGAGAGCCTCCTGGTCCGGTACCGCCGTGTACTCGGCGCGGCCCAAGTCGGCAAGCCAGGCGTGCTCCGGACCGATCGCCGGGTAATCGAGTCCAGCGGAAACGGAGTGTGTGGTGGCGATCTGGCCGTCCGGCGTTTGCAGTACGTAGGTGTAAGTTCCCTGCAAGACACCCGGCCGCGCGCCCGCGAATCCGCGAGCCGCGGCCAGCCGAGCAGCATGTTCGCCGAGAGATTTCCCGCGGCCGCCAGCCTCGATTCCCACCATCTTCACACTGGCATCGCTCAGAAAGGCGTTAAACAGTCCGATCGAGTTCGAGCCGCCGCCCACGCAGGCAAACAGATGATCCGGGAGCCGCCCTTCGGCGCGCAAAATCTGATCGCGTGCCTCTTCGCCGATGATTTTTTGAAAATCGCGCACGATCTGCGGATAGGGATGCGCGCCGAGGACGGAGCCAAGCAAATAGTGCGAGGAGTGGACGTTGGTCACCCAGTCGCGCATGGCTTCGTTGATGGCGTCCTTGAGGGTGCGACTGCCGGCATCGACGCCGATTACCTCGGCTCCCAGCAAACGCATGCGGAACACGTTGAGGCGCTGCCGCTCCATGTCTTCGGTGCCCATGTAGACCGTGCAGGCAAGGCCGAGGCGCGCGGCTACGGTAGCAGTGGCCACGCCGTGCTGCCCCGCGCCTGTTTCGGCAATCACGCGTTTCTTGCCCATGCGCACGGCGAGCAAGCCCTGGCCGAGACAGTTATTGATCTTGTGCGCGCCCGTGTGCAGCAGATCTTCGCGCTTCAGATAGATGCGCGCGCCTCCGAGACGCTCGGTGAGCCGCGAGGCGAATTGCAGCGGCGTGGGGCGCCCGGCGAAATCGCGCAGCAGCGCGTCGAGTTCGGAGTGAAAGCCGCGATCGGCCTGCGCTTCGGCGTAGACGCGCTCGAGCTCTTCGAGCGGGGCTACGAGCGTTTCCGGGACGTAGCGTCCGCCATACGGGCCGTAGCGGCCGCGCGCATCCGGCACGGCCTCGTCAATCGAATGTGCGATCGAGCTCATCGAGTTCTCTTGTGCGTAGCCCCGGCCGCGTTCATGAAATCCCTGAGGCGCTTCGGGTCTTTCTTGCCCGGCTTCGATTCTACCCCGCTGCATACGTCCACGGCATAGGGTTTCGCTCTGCGAATCGCTTTGGCCACATTTTCGGGCGTCAGGCCGCCCGCCAGGAAAATCCGACCGTAGCGCCTTGCCCTCCGAGCGATTGCCCAGTCGAACGTCTTGCCCGTTCCTCCGCGCAGGCGGCCGTGGAATCCATCGAGCAAAAGCGCGCTCGCCCGCGTGAATGGGGCAAGTTGCGCGGCGCGAAACGGCTTTTTCACGCGCACGCCCTTGATTACCGGAATGGAACGTGCGAGGCGCGCGACCATTTCGGGCGATTCCTCGCCGGACAGTTGCAGATAATCGAGCCCGACGGCACGCGCGATTTCGAGCATCTTTTCTTCGGTCTCGTTCACAAAAATCCCGACGACCGAGATCCGCTTCGGCAGCCGCCGCGCGATTCGCCGCGCCTTCGCTGGTGAAATGTAACGCGGGCTGCCCGTGTAAAAATTGAAGCCCACAAGATCGGCTCCTCCTTCAACCGCGCGCCGCGCGTCCGTCCAATTCGTGATCCCGCAGATCTTTACCTTGACGCTGGCCATGGAAGGCTCAAGCCGCCGTGTGTCCGGCCGTTCCGAGCAGCGCGCGCAAGGGCGCGGCCGGATCGGCCTCCCTCATCAGGTGCTCGCCCACCAGGAAGGCGTCAAATCCAGCGCGCCGCAGGCGATCCAGATCGTCATGCGTGCGCAGCCCGGATTCGCTCACGGCGATGCAATTCTCCGGAATCGCTTCGATCAGCTCGAGCGAGGTCTCGATGCGCACCTTGAAATCGCGCAAGTCGCGGTTGTTCACGCCGATGATGCGGGCTCCGGCAGCAATCACGCGATCGAGTTCCTCGCGCGTGTGCACTTCCAGGAGTGGTTCCATCTCGAGCGAGCGGCCGAGTTCGAGCAACTCCCCGAGCGTCTGGTCGTCTAAAATCGCCGCGATCAAGAGAAAAGCGTCGGCGCCCGCCGCGCGGGCCTCCCACACCTGCCACGGATCGACAATGAAATCCTTGCGTAGGATGGGAATTTGCACTACTTTCCGGGCTTCCTTCAAATCTCCGAGCGAGCCGAAAAAGAACTCCTCTTCGGTTAAAACAGAGAGCGCCGCGGCGCCCGCCTGTTCCAGGCTCGCAGCCAGCGCGGCGGGAGCGTAGTTCTCACGCAGGATGCCGCGCGAGGGAGAGGCTTTCTTCAGCTCCGCAATCACGTTGAAGCCGCTGCGCACCAGCGCGCCGGGAAAATCCCGTGGCGGCCCCGCCTTTTCGACCGCGAGCTTCAGGGCCACGTCAGGAAGCACACGTTTTCGGTGCGCCACCGACGCGCGGCGCGCTTCGACAATCCGATCGAGGATCGTCTTCTCTCGTGAACTGGTTTCCATGAGTGGGAGGCGCCAGACTACCCGATTTCGGATTACTAGTGGGCTGGAATGTTGCGTTCAGCCTGCTGGCGGATGCCTCAAGCCATGCTATCCGCGCCGCGCGGCGGTGTCAATTTGCGCGCTCGCTCCGGCGGAACTTGGCCGCCCATGCCGATCTCGGCGGCGATTCGTGGTAATTTTAGCAAGTGGGCGCCTTGCAAACGCTCGAACAATTAAATACGGAAATCGTTCGCTGCCGGAAATGTCCGCGGCTGGTGCGATACCGCGCGAAGGTGGCGCGCGAAAAGCGGGCCGCGTTTCGCGACTGGGAATATTGGGGCAAGCCGGTGCCGGGATTCGGCGACGCGCGAGCGGAACTGTTGATTCTCGGACTCGCTCCTGCCGCGCACGGAGCGAACCGCACAGGGCGAATGTTTACGGGCGACCGGTCGGGAGATTTCTTGTACCGGGCGCTCTATCGCACGGGCTTCGCCAACCAGCCGACTTCGGCGGGACGGAACGATGGGCTGGCGTTGCAGAACGCCTATATAACGGCAGCGCTGCGGTGCGCTCCCCCAGCGAACAAGCCACTACCGAGAGAACTGGCGAACTGCCGGCCCTATTTCGAGCGGGAAGTGGCGCTGATGCGTCCGCGCGCCGTGCTGGCTCTGGGAGGAATTGCGATGCGGATGTACCTCGGGTGCCTTAAGGAACAGGGCGCGATCCCGATCCTCGCGGCGTTTCCTTTCCGGCACGGCGCGAGTTACGAATTGGGCGAGGGGTTGCCGCGGCTGTTCGCGTCGTATCATCCGAGCCAGCAGAATACGTTTACCGGGAAGCTGACGGAGCCGATGCTGGAGCGGGTGCTGAGTGAGATTCGCGGATTTCTAGGTGACGGAACGCGGCGGCGCGAGACGGAATGAGGAGGCTTGCGGCGGGATTTCCGCCCCGCCGCAGCCGAAATCAATTTCCGAGCGAATGACTAACGATGACCGTTGCCATGGCCATTGTCGTGGCCGTGGTCGCTGCCATCGTTACCATGACCGCGATCGCGAGACCCTTCGTTGTGCTGCCGGGACTCGGAACGCTGCTGATTGTTCGACCGGAACTCGGAGCGGGCACTGTTGCGCGGCGCGCTCATCTCTCGCTGTCGCGACGGTGCAGAGTTTTCGCGAGGAGCCGAGCCGAAGTTATGGCCCTGCTCATGGACAGGGGCGTTCGGGGAGAAGTTACGATCATTCTGTCCCCCGCGATTCCCGTAGTCTTCGCGCGGATGGAAGTCACGGCGGTCCGGCCGCGCGTCGAATCTGTCGCGGCCATGAAATTCGCCAGGGCGTGATGTCGCGGCGACGGGCGGGCGGCCGTGGTTGTCCGAGTAGTGGAACGAGCGGTCGCGGCGGGCGTCCATATCGTGACGCTCTTGCATGGCCGTACGCTCGAAGTGGCGCTCGTGCTCGTATTCTCTCTCGCGTCGTGTGGGCTCGACCCTGATGCCGTGGGGGCCACCGTTGTAGCTGATGTGGTTGACCTGCACGTTGCGGATGACCGTGCGATTGACGTAGACGTTGCGGACGACGGTGACGTTGACGCGGGTGACGGCGCGGTTGTAAGCGAAGACTCCATGGCGCCACTCGCCGCCCACGTAACCGACGCCGAAGTAGCCATAGCCGTAGTTAATTCCGCCATAATAGCCTACGTGATGCCCCCAGTAGCCGGGATGCCAGACGTAGTCATCACCGTCGTCGTCGTAGCCCCAATACCCTGGAGTCCAAAGCAGGCCCGGTTCAGGTGCGAGAACCCAGGTGCCAGGAACCCAGTAATAGCCGTCCGGGCTCCAGGCCCAATAGCCGGGCGCCCAAATGTAGTTGGGGCCTGGGCAATAGGGTTGTTCGTAGACCGGTAGGGGAGGCGGACCAATCCGCACCGAAATGCCGATGGCGACCTGCGCCGAGGAGGGTCTCGGCAAAGCCACTATCGACAGAGCCAGCAAGGCTGCCAGCAAGAGAGATGTTTTGCGCATATCGCACCCCTTCAAGCGAGTCGGATTCAGCGTCACCTCAAATTATAGAACCCCGCGGCACCGGGATGGTTGCGAGGTGCCGTATGAGCGACTGTACATCGGGACAGGCGGACGTAAGTGCTTAACCAAAGATGACTTACAAGCGTGGATCCCTGGCGAGAGGCAGCTAGACGGTGGCGCGGAGTACGAGGCAGGTGATGTCGTCATGCTGGCGGGCATAGCCCACGAAGGCGTTCACGTCCGCCATGATGCGCTGCAGAATTTCGCCGGCGGCTTCCGGCGGCGCGCTTTGAACGCAGGAGATCAAGCGCACTTCGCCGTATTCTCCGCCTGCGTCGTTGACCGCTTCGATCAAGCCGTCGGTGAAAATCACGAGCAAATCGCCCGGCTGTAGCTGGGCGTGCCCGGCGGGATAGGAAGCTTCCTCGTCCGT
The DNA here is from genome assembly GCA_035576265.1 of Candidatus Polarisedimenticolia bacterium. GTDB lineage: Bacteria > Acidobacteriota > Terriglobia > Acidiferrales > UBA7541 > Palsa-295. The sequence continues at coordinate 16,132 of DATLWP010000029.1, read as the reverse complement.
TAGAAGCGGCAGTCCGAAGGGAGGGCCGCCGATGCCGAGGCGTTCGATGGCACCGGAAGCGCGGCGGAGGATCGGATCGTTGTGCCCGGCGTTGACGTACAGCAGCTCGCGCGTGGCGGCATCGATTTCGGCGAGGAAGGCGGTGGTGAAGCGGCGGCCCTCAAGGCTGTGGGCGCGGCAATAGCGATCAAGGCCAGTAACGATTTCGTTGAGCGTCGCGGGAGTGGCAGCAAGAGCTCGCAGGCTGGCTTGAAACGTGGCCATCAACAGGGCCGCAGGGACGCTCTTGCCGGCGACGTCCGCGACCGCAACCAGCAGAGGATGCGCGCCGGAATCGTTCGAGTACTGAGGGCGAGGGAAGGCGTCGTAATAGTCGCCAGCGATCGTGTTTTGCGGCCGAGTGGCAAAAGCGATGTCCACACCGGGAATGCTTGGCGACTGGCTGGGGACAAGCCATTCCTGGATTTCGCGCGCAATCTCGAGGTCGCGCTTCATGGTGACGCGATCGGCGAGTTCGAGCGCCAGCAGGATGAACAAGATCGCAACGCCGAGGACGCGGGTGTCAAACCCAACCGCCGACGGGCCTTGGCCGATTTGGAAATTCACCAGGAGCAAAAGGATGGCGGCGAGCAGCAGCACGCGGCGCGACGGCGAAAGCTTCATCAACATGGCCATAAACACAGCCCAGACAGAGCGTATGAATCTCCTGAGCCGGGTGCGGCCGCGGCCGACCTCTTCCCAATCAACGTCCGCAGAGTACAGCTGGTAGCTCGTCTTGGTCTCGGAAATGAATTGGCCCCAGAGCTCTTGTAGCTTTAGACCCTCGGTGACGCGTTCCCAAAACGCGCGAATGCGGCGAGGTCGCGGAGGACGCTTCCGTGTGACGTTATTGGTGCCCCTCGCCATTGGGAAGGGATTATAAGGCACGAACAAGCTTCCGGGAGTGGTAGCGACCACCCCTGCGTATGGCTCGGCGATGGCGGGGGTTTGACAGGGCGAGCAGGGGCGGGGTAGCCTCAGCGGCACGCGATGACCTCCTCTGCGCCGACCCGCGTAAGCGTCGAAGCCCCTAGCGAACCCCTCATCGAATTTCGCAACGTGCAGTACCGCGCGACCGGCGGGCAAATTCTTCTAAATAAATTCAACCTGGCGGTTGAGCGCGGCGAGACGATGGTGCTGCTGGGGCGCAGCGGCGCGGGAAAGACCACGGCTCTGAAGCTGATCAACCGGCTGCTCGAACCAAGTGCGGGCGAAGTACGCGTGGAAGGGCGAACCACGCTCGCATGGGATGCAATCGCGCTGCGGCGGCACATCGGCTACGTCATCCAGGAAACCGGGCTATTTCCGCACTACACGGTGGAGCAGAACGTCGCCGTGACGCCGCGGCTCGAACGCTGGTCGGCGGGGCGCATCCGAGCCCGCGTAGAGGAGCTGCTGGCGCTGGTGGGACTCGACCCGCACGCGTTCCTGCAGCGCTATCCGCACGAGCTTTCCGGAGGGCAGCGGCAACGCGTGGGCTTGGCACGGGCGCTGGCAGCCGATCCGCCGATTCTGCTGATGGACGAGCCGTTCGGGGCGCTCGACCCGCTGACCCGGATGGAGGTGCGGCAGGAATTTCAGATGCTCGAAGAACGGCTGCGGAAGACAGTGGTGATCGTGACGCATGACATCGGCGAAGCCGTGGAGCTGGGTACGCGGATCGCGCTGCTCGAAGCAGCGGAACTGAAGGGCGTGTACGCTGCGAAGGAATTTCTGCTGTCAGCCGAGCCGGTGGCGACGGCATACCTAGCTCAACTGCGGGCGCTCGAACCGGGCGGGAGGAAATCATGAGCTTGGCCGAGTATTTTGCGCGGCACGGCAGCGAAATATTGGCCGCGACGACGCAGCACGTGTGGCTGACCGGAATCACGATGCTCCTGGCGGTCGCGATCGGCGTGCCGCTGGGAATCGTCGTGGCGCGACGGCCTTGGCTTTCGAAGCCGATCTTGGGAAGCGCGAACGTGGCGGAAACGATTCCGAGTCTGGCGCTCTTCGGATTCCTCCTGCCGTTGCCGTGGCTGGGAGACCGCGCCGATCGCATCGCCATCGCGGCTCTGACACTCTACGCGCTGCTTCCGATCATCCGCAACACCGTCGCAGGGATTGCGGGCGTCGACCCGGCGGTGCGCCAAGCGGCACGCGGAATGGGCATGACCGAGGGACAAATTCTCGTGCGCGTGGAGCTGCCGCTGGCATTTTCGACCATACTCGCGGGTATACGCGTGGCTACGGTGTGGACGATCGGCATTGCGACGATTGCGGCGGCGGTGGGAGCGGGCGGGCTGGGCGAATATATTTTTCGCGGGCTAGCGATGGTGAACGACCAAGTAATTCTGGCCGGGGCAATTCCAGCTGCGGCCCTGGCACTCGTGGCGGATGTGCTGCTGGGCCTGCTGGAACGACAGTTGCGGCCGGAGCGAGGATGAGGAAGCCGCGTGCGGCTCCGCGCTGGGAGAGAATGGCATGCCTTGGCGCCGCGCTCGGCGTAATCTGTGCCGCGCTCGGAGCGTTTGCCGGATGCAGCGGACGGCGCACGAATACGATCGTCGTCGGCTCGAAGAATTTTCCCGAGCAGGCGTTGCTTGGAGAGATTCTGGCTGAGCATCTCGAGGCCCGCACACACCTGCGCGTCGAGCGGCGTTTTTACCTGGCGGGAAGCTACATTTGCCAACAGGCGCTGCTGGCGGGACGAATCGACACGTACGTCGAATACACGGGCACAGCGCTGACGGCGATCCTGCATGATCCCATCGAGAGCGACCCCTCGGCCGTCTTCCGCAAGGTGCAAGCGGAATACAAGAGCCGTTTCCGACTCGACGTGCTGGCGCCGCTCGGCTTCGACAACACGTTCGCCATCGTGATTCGCGGAGAGGACGCGAGGAGGCTGCACCTCCAGACGCTGACGGAGGCCGCCCGCTACACGCCACAATGGCGCGCTGGATTTGGATACGAGTTCATGGAGCGCCCGGACGGCTATGCTGGGCTTGCCCGCGTCTACGGATTGCGGTTTGCCGGGCCGCCGCGAATTTTGGACCTGGGGCTGCTCTATCGCGCTCTGCTCGACAAGGAAGTCGATCTTGTGGCCGGCAATTCAACGGACGGATTGCTCGCGGCGCGCGATCTGGTCGTGCTGGAGGACGACCGGCACTACTTCCCGCCATATGAGGCCGTGCCAATCGTAAGGGAGCAGACGCTGGCACGGCATCCGGAACTTCGCGCCGCGATCACGGAGTTGGCCGGAAAAATCTCCGACGCGAAGATGCAGAAAATGAACTACGAGCTGGTTGGGGAACACCGCGACATCGGCGAAGTGGCGCGCGAGTTCCTGCGTTCGAGCGGCCTCGACTGAAGCGCGACATTCCCTCCGGCCAGTTCGGTGCGGGACTAATGCCCGGTCGCGATCACCGCGGGCTGCGCTGGGGCGGTATCGTCTCGGAACGATGCTTCGTGAGTGATCCCTTCAAAGGGCTTGCCATCGAGCTCCGCATACGGGTAGACAAAATAGTTCAGTAGCTCGCCGTTCTGCGCCGGATGCAAGCGGATATCGCGGCCCATGCTGAACATCACGCGGTTCGTATCGATGGCGCCGAAGAAGTAGTCAACCTTATCGCGGTGCTTCCATGCCTCGGATGCGTCGATGGGAATCCAGCCGATGCCCTTGACGTAGAACTCCGCCCAACAATGGTAGCTGGCAATCGGCCCGGCGTGCGAATCTGCAGGCAACTGCAAACCGATCTGGAAGCGCGCTGGAATGCCAGCGGCGCGGGCCATGCCGATAAACAGCGAATGAAAATCGGTGCAATTGCCGTGCTTGGCGGTGCAAGCCCAGATCGCGTCGCCATGTCCCCAACCCGTGCCGTCATGATCGTAGTGCATGCTGGCGATGACGTAGTCGTAGATTTTGCGAGCCTTGGCGATCGGACCGGTGACGCCCTTGGTCTGCTCCTCGGCGAGCTGAGCGATCTGGCCGTCGATGGGTACAAGCCGATCGCGACGAAGGTAGCGGGCGACTTCGACATGCGGGGCCGGCGGGCCGGAGGGAGCGAGAGAAACGCGGTGCTCGAAGCGCTCGATCTGAAATGACAGGCGAATATCAAACGGCTTCTCACCCTGCGGCGACTTCACGACGAAATACGCGTAGCGATCGCCATAGACCGGTTCGCGATCGATACGGTAGGGCACGGGACTTTCGATCTTGAGCCGCGAGACGGTTTGGAAGGCGTCGGGCCCTTTATAGGGCAGCGGAACCCAAATTCTTAACTCGTGCGATCCAGCAGGGATCGCCGGCACGTGGGCAATGGCGGTGAGTTCGAGAGTGCGGGTGGGAACGGCGGGAGCTGCAAGAGAAAAGCTAGCGAGGGAAACTGCAACCAACAGAGCGGCCGCACTGACCAGTGCGGTGAGCACCGTACTTCGTTTCATTTTTGGAACCTCCTGTCTTGGCCTTCCCTCCAGTGGGCTGCTAAGGAAAAGCGGCGAGAATTCTGACACCGGAACCTTAACAAGGCAAGAAGGAAAAGATCGAGAGAAGGCCGCAACATCCGGCGCACCGGAACACAAAGAATGGTGCCGGTGGTGATACCCGCTACGGCAAATCCTGAGAAGTCTTGAAGTGAGATTCGAGGGCGGCGCAATACTGATGTTCAGCCTCGAGTTCTGTCTGGAGCTTCTTGACCAGGAGCTCGAGGCGACGGATTTCGTTGCGCAGCTTCTGGACTTCTGCTGCGTGGGGCGCTACGGCAGGCGCCGGGCCGTGTGTCGGCTGAGCGCCGCTCGGGCGCGCCGGGGGCGGCGTGACAGACGGAGCGCTCGAACGAGCAAGCATTGCGCTCGCTGCCGGCGCAGGAGCGGGGCCGGAGGAAAAGAGGCTCGTCAACACCTCCGAGGAACTACGAGCGGCGGGCTGGGCGGAATCGCGGGCCCCAGCATCGTCCGCGACCGCGCTTTCCCGCTTCGGATCCAACAGATTCTTCACCCGAACGACCAAATCGTGCGGCTGAAACGGCTTGCGGATCAGTTCATCAGCCTTGACGGCCATGGCCTTTTCAGCGACCGTGCGATTCACTACGCCGGACATCAAGATTACGGGCGTCCGACCCAATTGATCGTGTTCCTTGATGAACTGGCAGACTTGGTACCCATCCTTATCGGGCATGATGACGTCGGTGATGACGGCATCCGGTGCGCTTTCTGCAAACTGCTCCAGCGCCGATGCGGCATCGGGGCAGGTGATGACGTGGATATTCTCTTTGCGAAAGGCGATCTTAATCACCTCGCGCATAGTCGCGCTGTCGTCAATGAAATAGACAGTCGGGATGCGGGAGGCGGTGAGAGTTTCGGTCTCGCTCATGACGACTCCTTCTCCGCGTGGTCTTTTTCGCGCTCTTCTTCATCGAACTCCCGCATGGCGTCGAGGAGCAGATCGGTGGCCGAGCGGAGCACGGTGCGCTGCGCGGCGGTGGCACCGTAGATGAACTTGTAGACTCCCTTCGCGGTTCCCTGGCAAGCCTTCACGATTTGCGTGACGGCTTCGTCTCCAAAGAGCATGCCGCATTCAGCATGAAAGATTTCGCCGCCCTCGAAAAAGACGATGCCGTCGGTGTCGGCCGCATTGATATGAAGCGCGCCCGTCTGATGCGCCTGATTGAGCATTTGGATGACGCCGGGAAGATCGAGATGCGAAAGACTCCCGCTCAGCGCAGTCTCCGCGGTCGAAAGCATCTGGGTAGGCTGAAATCCGTCCTGGCGGCTGACGAGGAGGCTTCTAACATGCGCGGCAATGTCCGCTGGGGAACGCCGGCGGTCCACAAAGTCGTCACACCCGGCCCGGTAAGCCTCAAGAAGCGCTTGATCACCGCCCGGGCCCACGGCAATCAGCGGGATGCTTGCGGTCTTCGGATCGGCGCGAAGAACCGGGGCCATTTCGAAAGCGCCCATCTCGCGGAGGTTGGTGGCGCATAGAATCGCCGCCGGCGCGTTCCATTCGAGCATCGTGAGCGCGTACGCGGCCTGATTGCTCATGACGACCTCGAACCCCTGCTCCTTCAGCGCGTCACTCAACTTTTTCGAGAAATAGACATTGCTGTCGATCAAGAGGATTCGCGGGAGATTGGCCGGTGCGTTCATGGCCGCGCCTCCGCCGGGGCGGGTGAGGAACCCGACGTCACAAGCGCTTCCAGGTCCAGCACCTCCAGCGATTCGTCGCCGACGGCGAGCGTGCCCGCGACGTATACGGGGCGCTCGGGAGGCGGCGGCTGCATTTCACACGCGGCCAATTCGCATTCGCCATTCACGGGAATCGCGCTGAATTCGGCGGCGTCACCGATCCGCCGTCGCGCAATCAAATAGAAGCGGTGCGCCGAATAGGATCTTCCGACAAGCATAGGGCCGGCGTCATAGACCGGCACGATGTGGCCGCGACGAACAATCACTCCGGCGATCGCGGGTGAAGTGTGCGGAAAAGAGTGCAGTCGGACCGGTGGAGCAAGTTCCGCCACGATGTCAGCAGACATGGCGAATCGGCGTTCGCCGATCTGCAGCAGGATGAACGTTTGGCGGCCGGTGGTGTCCGTTGCAGTCATGCCTGTACGGCCCCTTCCAATTCGCGCTGTGAAGCGGCCGCCTTCGCGGTTCGATCGAGACGCTGCACTTCTTCAGCGGTCAAGAACCCGCCCGGCTGCACCACAGGAATCACGAGGTCATCGACGTAGGCCAGACCGCGATACCAGCGGCGTTCGTCGCCGGTGAAGCCCAACGGAAGAGGATACACGGTGGAAATCTCAGCCATGCGCTCAATGCGATCGATGAGCACAGCCGTTCTCCGTTGACGCAAGATCAGGACCAGCGCGGGGCGCGTGACCGGCAGGCCAAAATGCACTCCGGCGTTCACGACGTAGTAGATCCGGTGGCCGCGCTCGATCGTATGCCGAACCTTAGACAGCTCCGGCTGTTCGATTTCGTTTGCGGCGCCCGCCAGGCTATCCGTGCTGCGAATTTCCTGCACGGAATCCGCGGCGATGGCAAACAGCTGTTGCGCGACGACGAACAACACCACGGTCTCGGGTTTGTGCAGCCGGCGTGGCGGGGCGCTGCGCTGGTTTGCAGATTTCACCTGGTCACCATCGGGGCGAGGCGAACCAGTTTCGCGACACGCTTTTCAAGCGCCGCACTGATGTCATCAAGTGCAAGGACTTCATCCACGGCGCCAGTCTTGATCGCTTCGGCAGGCATGCCAAAAATCATGGAGGTCGCTTCGTCTTGAGCGAGCACGTAGCCTCCGGCCGCTTTCACGGCCTTCACACCTTTTGCTCCGTCGCCCCCCATGCCTGTGAGGACGACTCCGATCGTCAAGGCGCGCGCATATGCGGCAATGGTCTCAAACGCCACATCCACGCAGGGACGATAGCCTTCGATCCGCGGACCGGGATCGAGCGAGACCTTGCCGCTTGAAGTGAGCCGCAAATGATGCGAGCCAGGACACAAGTAGATCACGCCGGGCTGAGGGGTCTCGTTCGCTTCCGCCTCCTTAACTGGCCAAGGAGCGATTTCGGCGAGCTGCAACGTGAATTGCTTGGTGAACGTTGCCGGCATGTGCAATACGAGAAAAACGGCCGCAGGCAAATCTTTTGGCAATGCAGAAATCACCCGGGTGACGGCGGCGGGCCCGCCGGTCGAAGCGGCAATCGCGATCATCGGAAACTTTCCGCCGTTCTGGGCTGCCAGCGCCACGCCGCTCGTTGGATCTCCAGTTCCGGACCTGGGCGACTGCGCGAGCGAGAGCTTTGAGCGTGTTGCCGTGCGTACGACGCGAACCTTAGCGGCGAGCTTGAGCTTGCGAGTCAATTCGTCGCGGACGGTTTTCATGTCCAGATCGACTCCGCTCGAGGGCTTGGGCACGAAATCGATCGCGCCCAGCTCGAGTGCCTTGAGCGTGCTCGCAGCGCCCTCGCGCGATTCGGAACTGACGATGACGATCGGGCGGGGATGCTGTGACATGATGAGTTCGGTCGCCTGCAAGCCGTCGACGTGGGGCATGTTGAGGTCCATGGTGATGACGTCAGGCCGCAGGGATTCCGCCAAAGCAACGCCGTCACGGCCGTCGCGCCCCTGCCCCACCACTTCGAGTTGCGGATCGGAGTTGATGATCTCCTGCAGCACCTTGCACATGAAGGCGGAGTCATCCACTACGAGCACCCGAATCTTCTTTTCAGCAGCCTGCGCCATATCACTCCTGCCGTAGCGGCACACCAACTGCGGGCCGCCCATGCGGCGTCTCCGAATCCATCAGGCTCTCGACGGTTGCGATGAGTTGGTCTTCCTGAACCGGTTTGGTGAGGAAGCCCGACGCGCCTTCCTTCATGGCGCGGTCGCGATGCTTCGCACCCGCTCGCGACGTCACTACGAGAACGGGAATTCCTCGAGTGGCCGGGTCTTGCCGCAAGTGAGCCATCAACTCGTAGCCGTTCATTCGCGGCATTTCGAGGTCCGTGATGAGGAGGTGGCACCCTACTTGCGCAACAATTTCGGAGGCTTCCAGTCCATCCGAAGCGAGCTTGACGCGGTAGCCTGCCTTTTCGAGCATGCGCCCGACGAATTTGCGGACGCTGATGGAATCGTCCGCAACTACGACGACACGATCGTTTGCAATGGGATCCACGGCTTCGGAAGGAATACTGCCCGCGGCGATCGCTTCCGCTCCCGGCGCAAAGACGCGCGCGGCGGGGGAAGACGCGGGCAGAGCGTGTCGCTCGGCCGTGTCCGCCGTGACAAGCCGGTTCAGATCAATCAGGAGAATCAAGCTGCCGTCCGAAGCGATCGTCGTGCCCGGGAAGAGCTTTACGCGGCGGAGGTAATCACCCATGTTTTTGATGACGATCTCGTCTTTGCCGAGAACTTCCTCGACGACGACGCCGACGTGTTTTCCCGCCACCTTCACGATGACCATGTGGAAATAGCCATTCAGGGGCTCGAGCGACGGCAGCGCGAGCTGCAAATCGAGCCGAACGACCTCGGTGACGACGTCGCGCACGCGGGTGAGCAGCTTTCCGCCTACATCTTCGATTTCCGCCGGGCGCAGCCGCCGGATTTCCTCGACCAGGGCGAGCGGCAGTGCGAACACGGACGTGCCGCAGCGGACAAATAGCGCTTGCGAAATGATCAACGTCAGAGGCACTTTGACGGTGAAGCAAGCTCCGTGGCCTGTTTCGGAGCGCACTTCGATTTCGCCGTTCAGCGCGTGAACGTTGGCGCGCACCACATCGAGGCCGACGCCGCGGCCAGCCAGTTCGGAGGTGGAAGAAGCGGTGGAGAATCCCGGGCGGAAGAGAAACTCGCGCAGCTCGCGTTCCGTAAGTTCGGCGGCAGCGACCGGCGATACCGCGCCGGATTCGATTACGCTTCGCCGGACGGTGTCGTAATCGATGCCGCGACCGTCGTCTTCGACCTCGATGAAAATGTGATTGCCTCGGTGATACGCGCGCACAGCGATGCGGCCCTTTTCAGGTTTGCCGGCGGCGCGGCGCGCGGTGACATCTTCGATCCCGTGCGCGACGGCGTTGCGAACCAGATGAATCAGAGGATCCGAAATGTGCTGGATTATATTGTTGTCGAGCTCTGTCTCGGCCCCTTCGAGTGAGAGCTCGACCGGCTTTCCGGTGGCCTGGGAAGCGTCGCGTATGGTGCGGGAAAGCCGGGTGTAGAGATTGCCGATGGGCACCATGCGCGCAGCGGTGATTTCGTCCTGCAGGTGGTGCGCCAGCTTGGTGAACTCGTCGATGTCCGCATCAACGCGCGCCATGAATCCCTCAAGCTGAGTGAGAACCTCGGTGACGTCGGCGGAGATTTCGGTGAGCGACCGCGCGAGGATGTTGAAATCGTCGTAGCGGTCCATCTCGAGCTCGCTGAACTCGAGCAGGTCGTTGGATATGAGCGGTGCGAGAGGCACGGCACGTCCGCGAAACGTGTCCATCTGCGGCGGCTGGCTGCCGGGCACGAGAGTCGGCCGAATGCGGCTGAATTCGTGCTTCTCCTGGAAGTCGGAAACCTTGCCCGCGAGCCGCCCCTTCGAGAAGGTGAGTACCTCGACGAGTTTCGATAGCTCGGATAGCCGGCCCAGCATGCGTGTGCGGTTGATGACAAGTTCACCGACCGCATTCATCATCCGGTCCAGACGCTCGAGCGAGATACGCACGGATTTCGCCTGTGGCAAGGGCTGGGCCGTAGTCGGGCGCGCAACCTTCGACTCCTCAGCAGTCGGCGTTGCCGTCGGGGTGCCCGCTTCCCCTTGGGGCGCTTCTTTGGCAAGGTCTTCGGCAGGCTCTTCGGGCGCCAGCTCTGCGATGCGAGCGAGCAGGGGATCGAGCTCGGCAGCCATTTCAGCATCGCTCGGCCATTGGCGGTGGAGGAACTTTTTCAGAACGTCCACGGACTGCAGGGACAGATCCACGATCTCGGCGCTCGGTTGCAGCAGGCCGTCGCGCAGCCGTCCGATCAAATCTTCCACGCGATGGGCCACGGCGGAGAGCCGGTGGAGGCCCACCTGCGCGGCAGAGCCCTTCACCGTGTGCATCGAACGAAAGAGCCGGTTGATCTCATCCGCGTTAGGGTTTCCCTCGAGCGCCAGAAGGCATTCCGTAACCGCCTGCAGATGTTCCTCGGCTTCGGGGATAAAAAATTCGAGGACGTCGTCCGGGACCTCGCCGTCCTGCGGGAGCTGGTCGACAAACGAGGCCGCCGGGAAGACACCTGGAACAGGTTCGCCCGCGCCCACGGGTACGCCATAAGGCTCACTCGCCGTCTCGGGCGGCGGTGCAGCCGGAAAGGCAAATGCGTAGCGCTGCTTGAAAGCGGCGATGTCGCCAGTGGTTTCGAGGCCGCTCGAACTAATTTGCAAGAGGTCGAATTCCAGCACGGAAATCGCGTCGGAGATGAATTCCGTCAGCGGGCCGTACATCTCGGCGGTGAGCGCTGCATTCATGGCGTAATGGAAGATGTGCGCCACTTTCGCAGCGACTTCGGAGAATTGAGGAAAGCCGTAGCTTCCAGAAGTGCCTGCCAGGGTGTGCGCAGCGATGTAGAGCTTCTCGAGGTCTTCGGACTTCGTCTGCGGCTCCTGCAAGAGCCCGGAGTACTCCCGCAGATACTGGAGGTTGTCGGAAGCCTCCTGGAGGAAAACCTCGACCGATTCTTGATTCGGCCCGTTCACAGAGCCCCCTCCATTACCGTGGGCGTGCGGCGCGCTTCCGCCGCGCCCGGCTTTCGGTACAGCCGGCAGTCGCCGAGCACAACCGGCTCAAATTTCAACGAGGCATTCGAAAGCGTCTCGGCATGACCCAACAGGAAATAACCGCCGGGCTCCAGAGCTTCATAGAAGCGACGCAGGATGGCGAGACGGTGCTCGCCGGAGAAATACATGAGTACGTTCATGCAGAAGATGCAGTCCACCTTGCCGACGTATACCGATTCGACCAAATTCATCTGCGCGAAGGAAATCATGCGCCGAATACGCGGCTTCACCTGGAACCCATGTTTGGTCGGCGTGAAGAAGCTTTCGGCCTGGCCCAGCGACACGTTCTGCAAGGTGCGTTTGGAATAGACGCCGCGTTCGGCGTGGCGAAGCGCTCGGCGGCTAATGTCTGTGCCGAGGATTTCGATCTCCCAGGCCTCCGCGAATTTCAGTGCTTCGCAAACGGTGATGGCGATGGAGTAAGGCTCCTCGCCGGTCGAGCAGCCCGCACTCCAGATGCGCAGCGTGCGGGGATTCTCCCAAAACTTTCGCTCCTGCACTTCGGGAAGGATCTTCTTCTCGAGTGCTTGGTAAACGGCCGGATAGCGAAAGAACGATGTCTCCTGTGTCAGCAAGCGTTCCAACAGGGACTCGTACTCGACACTCGAGGCGCGCACGTGCCGCAGCAGATCAGCTCCGCCGGACAGCCCTTTTTCCTCGAGGTATTCGCGTACCCGCGTCGAGAAGAACCGCTCGCGGGAGGAATCAAACAGGATCGCCGAGCGCTGCTCGATTAAAGTGCGAATCTCATCGAGCTCGGACTCGGTGAGCCTTGGGGCCGTGACTGGGTGCGGTTTCATGTTCGGCGTTCAGCTCCGGCGAACGCGTGCCGGGTGGCGGAGGTTGCCGTCAGCGGTTTGCCCCCACCGGCACGGCGGGTGCTGGCTCATGCGATGGTTCCGCGGCCGGACGCGCCGATTGCGAACGGAATTGCGCAAGCGCTTCGTTGAGCTGCTCGGACAGCTTGACCATGTTTCCGACGGTTGCGGCTGTCTGCCGCGCGCCTTGGGTAGTCTGGCGCGTGATGCCGGAGATGATCTGCATGGCGTTGGCCACGCCTTCCGTGCCTCGCACTTGTTGTTTCGAGGCGAGGGAAATTTCCTGCACGAGCTCGGCTGATTGGCGCACCACGCTCGAGATCGCTTCGAGCGCCTTGCCGGCTTGGTCGGCGAGACCGGCGCCTACCTCCACTTCGCGCGTGCCCTCCTCCATCACAACGACGGCTTCGTTCGTCTCCGCCTGGATCGCCTTAATGAGCGCAGCGATGTCCTTGGTCGCACTGCGGGAGTGTTCGGCGAGCTTGCGGACTTCGTCGGCAACGACAGCGAAACCGCGTCCGGCCTCTCCCGCGCGCGCCGCTTCGATGGCGGCGTTGAGAGCAAGCAGGTTCGTTTGTTCTGTGATGTCGTTGATCACGTTGATGATTTCCGAAATTTCGAGCGAGCGATCGCCGAGCGATTTGATCTTCTTCGCCGTGGCTTGCACGGAGGAACGAATGCGCTGCATACCTTCCAGCGTATCGCTCACGGAGCGATTGCCCTGTTCGGCGGCGTCGAGCGCGCGGCGGGCCGCTTCGGCGCTGGCTTCCGCGTTGTTCGACACCTGCTTCATGGACACCGTCAGCTCTTCGACGGCGGAGGACGTGTTCGTGATTTCCTGGTCCTGCTGCGTGGCGCCCGCGGTCATTTCATCGGCGGCGTTCAGGATCTGGTTGGCGCTGGTGCTGACGTCGATGGCCGCCTTGCGCACGCGCTCCAGGACCTTGGTGAAGTTGTCGAGCATGAAATTCACGGAGTCGACGACGTTGCCGAGCGCGTCGTTGGTGACCTTGCCACGGACCGTAAGATCTCCTCGGGCCACCTGATTGATCGTGTTGAGCAGGTCGGTAATGCTGCGCTGGAGAGAATCCTGCGCTTGCTGGTTCGTGACGGCATGGGCGACTTTGGCCGCGCTGCGATTGCAGTTCTCGGCGATGAAGGCGAACTCGTCGTTGCCTTCAATGTCCACACGCGCCCGCGCGTCGCCAGCGACGAGGCGTTCGGAGAATCTCGCAAGCTCACCCACAGGTGCGAGGACGCGCTTTCTCAGGACGACCGCCAACGAGAGGAGGGCGACCGCCATCAGGCCCACGGCGCCCAGCAGAGGTCCGCTCGCGCTGCTTGGCAACGTGCCCGCATCGGCGAGGGCGAGTCCGCCGGAGTTTTTACCGGCGTAATAGGCGAGCCAGAGAACACCAGCTACGGCCAGGCCGGTCCAGAAGACCAAGAACCAGATCGTCGAACTCAAACGAGCTTTCATGACTTCCTCCCAAGAATTTGCGCGCGCGCCGACCCCGTGCGAACGACCTCGCTTTTGAAGAGGCACTGAGCGGCATTCATGATTCCGGAACCCGCTTCCGTCACCGAGAATCTCGCCCCGTGCGGCATCAGATCACCGGCACCGGGAAAACATCCGTTAATCGCCGCAGGTCCAACACGAGCGCCAAACGATCATCGTGGCGCAACATGGCGCGGCAGTGGGGGACTTCGGCTGGCGCCTGGTCGAGCAACGCTTCCTCGGTTGCCGAATACGTTCCAATCACTTCGTCGGCGGCGATGCCGAGCCGCAAGTCCTCGCGATGGGCGTCGCCCTTCAATGCAGCCACGACCACGTGTTTCGGCAGCAAGCCGGGACGCCGGCCCTCCGTCAAAGCGATATCCATCAGCGGCACGATTGTTCCTCGCAGATTAAACACTCCCATCAGGAACGAGGGTGCGAGCGGAACGCGCGTGACGATCGGCCAGTCCACTACTTCCTCGACCTCCAGTACCGAAAGGCAAAATCGCTCGCGTCCCGCGCGAAAGACACAGTATTGACGCTCGGGCCGCCTCTCGTCTTGCAATGCTTCCGTTTCCAGAAACTCGCCGGCTTCGAGTCCAGCGGCCAGCTCTGCGTTATCGGTCTCGCCCGGCATCAGACGAACCTCTTCACGGCGTTCAGCAACTCTTCCGGGGTGAACGGTTTCGCAACGTAGCCATTGGCGCCTTGCTGCTCGCCCCAGTAGCGGTCGCTCGGGGCGCTCTTGGACGTGACCAGAATCACCGGAATGCTCGCGTACGGCTGTTGGTTCTTTAGGTCGCGGCAAACCTGAAAGCCGTTGCGCTGCGGCATCACGACGTCGAGCAGAATCACGTTCGGCCGCTCTTCTTCGATCGCTTCCTCGATTTTCGTCGGATCGGAAATTCCGACCGAGTGAAAACCGCCTTGCTGCAAAACCGATTGCAGCAGCCGGATCTCGGCCTGCGAGTCGTCTACTACCAGGACCTTCTTCACCACCTGCGCACCTCCACGCTGAACTCCCCGGAGAGAACTGCAACTCCCTAGCCACGCGTCTCACGCTGTTCGATCGGTGTATCCCCTTTGCAAACCGCTTCTATTTGTGCCGTTTAGGGCGCGTGTCCGACATGTCATGGCTTGGTCACCAGGCGCGGAGAGACCCCTGACGTCTCAGGCTGAGACATCGTCTCACCGGCCTGCATCTCGTTCGCCAGCGATGAGAATCGCTGTATGATCTCGTTCAAGCGCAGCGCCATGGCATGAATCGTTCGAATCTGTTCGCGGCTTTCGCCCGAGACCTGTCCCGGCTCCACGAGGAGAAGATCGGCGTTGCCGAGAATGGAAGTCAGCGCATCGTTCACGCCGGGTCGCATTTCGAGCATGTATCGCCCGAGAGTCGCGTGACGCTCGCAAGCGAGCGCCCACCGCTCGGCGCGCTGCGCGCGACCGGCGGCCTCGACTCGCCTCAGCGCCTCAATCGCAATGAGAATGAGCGTTCCGGCCCAACCATCGTGGCGCGGGACAATCAGCAGGTGCGGATAATCCGCGCGCAACACGGGAATGTCCCGTTCCTCGTCGGCGACATACACGGCCGCCGTGCCCGGAGACGTGCTGACGTCCGTAAGGATCGACGACCGCTTCCCTTGGCGAACCGGTCCAACGATTACCAGGGCGTAGCCGGAACTGCTCGCGGGACGCCAAACATCGCTCGTGGCGATTGTGATATCCGGGACGTGCCGCTCGGCCTGCCAGCGTGCCGCGATCATGCGCGCGAATTCTGTGTCGTCGGAGACGATCAGGACGCTCGATTGAACCACGAATCAGCCTTTCCTTTTCTCGACTCAGGACTGGAGCTTTTCTGCTTCTTCCATGAAAGAGAGCAGCCGCTTGGTGCTGATTCCGAGATTCACGGCGGCTTCCGTATTCTTGGACCGCTTCGCCTGTTCGACGCGGCCCTGGAAATAGGAAACCTCGCTTCGCGCCAGCACCAGCGCGGAAGCAAGCGCCCTCTCTTCTCCCGACCGCTTCCGTTGGTCGGCAGCGACCGCCAACAACGCGCGGGCGACGACGGCGCGCCGCAGATCCTCCGACTCCTGGCCCCCCTCGCTCACGAAGGCCGCCACTTCCCAGGATGAAAGCAGTACCTTGGTATCCTGTAAAACGACTGTGGACATCGAGCGTCCGCGCGAAGGCGGCGCGGCGATCAACTGCTCCCAGATCGCCTCGAGGCACTTTTCCGCTTCGGCGGCGATTGGCGTTGCCGGAACATCTGTCTCAGGCTTCGCGGGCTTTTGGCTCGCGGCGGGAGCGCGATTCACCTTCGGCGCAGGCGGTTCTTCGGGGCGGGAGGGCTTCGGTTGTGGTGTGGCCGGCGTCCGCGGAGGCCGATGTGCTTCGGCAGGGGGACGAGCTTTTGCGACTTCGACGGATCGTGGCTCCGACGTACCGGTTGGCGGCGTGCTTGCTTCGGGCGGTGCAGCGGGGCGTGAATCG
>DATLWP010000028.1:0-13970 GCA_035576265.1 Candidatus Polarisedimenticolia bacterium | reverse complement strand
GTCACTCACGGAAATCTCGGTGGAGAAGGGTAGTCGCTAATCAAACTCTTATGGCTGATAGCGGAGCAGCAGTGAAAAGAGAGCCTCAAAGCGCGGTGAGCACGCGGCAGGGGATTGTTGTGCTGGATTTCGGCGGGCAGTACACGCAACTGATCGCCCGCCGCATCCGCGAGCAACAGGTCTTTTCCGCCATCCTTCCGTGCACCGCCTCGCTCGAGGAGATATGCAAGCTCGATCCTGTCGGCCTGGTCTTATCCGGAGGCCCGAGTTCGGTGTACGACAAGAACGCCCCGGTGTGCGATCCGAAAATTTTGGATCTGGGAGTGCCCGTGCTCGGAATCTGTTACGGCATGCAGTGGCTCACGCACGAGCTCGGCGGCAGGGTCGAGCGCGCGGAGCGCCGCGAATACGGCCCCGCGCAGCTCGATATCGAGCGGGCTTCGAAGCTTTTCTTCGGCTTGCCGGGCGAACTGAAGATTTGGAATAGTCACGGCGACCATGTGGTCGGCTTGCCGGCGGGATTTCACGTCACCGGACGCACGGACAACGCCGTGGCCGCGGTTGAAAACCCCGAGAAGAATTTGTACGGCGTGGAGTTCCACCCCGAAGTGCGGCACACCGATCGCGGAACGGATATCTTGCGGAATTTCATCTTCGAGATTTGCGATGCGCGGAAGAATTGGAGCCGCGCCGGCTTCGTTTCCGCGGCGGTGGATGCGATTCGCCGGCAGGCCGAAGGCGCGCGCGCTATCTGCGCTCTGAGCGGCGGCGTGGATTCGGCGGTCGCTGCCGCCCTGGTTGCCCGCGCAATCGGCGACCAGCTCACGAATGTGTTCGTCGACACGGGCCTTCTGCGGTGGAACGAGTTTCAAGACACGCTCGATTTGCTGCGCGACCGCCTGGGCCTCAACGTGATCGGAGTGGATGCGTCCGAAAGATTTCTCGCAAAGCTGAAGGGCGTCGTCGATCCCGAGCAAAAGCGCAAAATCATCGGCAACGAATTCATCGCCGTTTTCGCGGAGGAGGCTCGCAAGCTCGTCGCGGCGGCGCCCGGGGGGCTCCCGGTCAAATTCCTCGTGCAGGGCACGCTGTATCCCGACGTGATCGAATCGGTCTCCGTGAAGGGGCCGTCGGCCGTGATCAAGTCGCATCACAACGTCGGCGGTTTGCCCGAGGACATGCCCTTCGGCCTGATCGAGCCACTGCGCGACCTTTTTAAGGACGAGGTTCGAGAGATCGGTAGGGAACTCGGCCTGCCGGAAGAGATTCTGGTAAAGCATCCCTTTCCGGGTCCCGGCTTGGCGGTGCGCTTGCTTGGGGAAGTCACGCGCGACCGGCTTGAAATGCTGCGCGGGGCGGATGCCATTGTGGTCGAGGAAATCCGGCGCGCCGGACTTTACGAAAGCGTGTGGCAGGCTTTTGCAGTGCTGTTGCCGGTGCGCAGCGTTGGCGTGATGGGAGACGAGCGGACCTACGGCCACGCGGTGGCCGTGCGCGTTGTCGACTCCCTCGATGCCATGACGGCGGACTGGACGCGCCTGCCGGTCGACGTGCTCGAAAGGATTTCCGTTCGAATCGTGAATGAGGTTCCGGGAGTCAACCGCGTCGTCTACGACATCAGCTCGAAGCCTCCCGGTACGATCGAATGGGAGTAGGGCGTAGGGTATCGAGCGGGGCAGATGAAACCGAGGGGCCATCGAAGTAACCAGGGGTGGGTCACACGCCGCCGGCGAAGTCCACGGAGAGATCGGCGATGACCAGCACCGATGCGGTGCAGCGAGAGGCAGTCGGGAAACACTACAACCCTAACCGCATCTCCCCCATATCTCTGGCCCGCCCTGCGGAGGATGGGTGTATGAGCAGTCCGCTAGCGGTTCGCCATCTTCTGGGCCATGTAGAGCAGAAGCCGGCGGTCGCCTTCTTCAATGCGACCCAAAAGCCGGCGGAAACGGCCCAGATAACGCGCGTCTTTCCCCGTGCTACCCCACGCGATGTCATCCGCGCTCTTCCGCTTGGGAAGATTGGGAAGCTCGGGCGGCTCTTCACCGTCGTAAAAGAGCTGGTAGAGCGGCACTTCCATGGCCCGCGCCAGCTTCTCGAGCGTCTCGATCGCCGGAACGGTATGACCGTTCTCGACGCGCGAGATGTAGCAGCGAAGCAGGCCGGTGCGCTTTTCGATGTCGCCCTGCGAAAGTTTCTTTGTTTCACGCAGCAGACGAATTCGTTCGCCGATTATCATGACATTATTGTTGCATGGACTAGTGACTCTCGCAAGACCAAATTGAGGCAATGATCGTCGCTTTCGGCGTAACCGAATTTCTATGGCCAACGTCCCAAAAGGCATGGTAGCAAGCGCTCCGGCGATCGCGCTGCCCGGGAGCCTGCCGGGCAGGGAGAGAGATGACCGGGAACTCGTGCGCCTGTCCCAGTCTGGCACTGCGGAGGCGTTCGAGGAACTCGTGCGGCGCCATCAGCAGCGAGTATTTGCCCTTGTCGGCGGAATTCTCAGGCGTTCGGAGGATGTCGAGGACGTGGCGCAACAGGTCTTCTTCAAGGCCTACCTCGGGATCAGGAGGTTCGATCAACGGGCCGCATTTTCAACTTGGCTCTACAAGATCGCGGTGAACGAATGCTGGGACCACTTGAGGAAAAAGAAAGTGCGGCCGCTCGTGTATGAGGCGGATCTGAGTGAGGAGCAGGTTTCCCGGTTGGATGGTATCGTTTCGGCAAGCCGGCCGCCTGAGGGCCCGAGTGACCGGGCCGAGGCGAGAGAAATCCTCGACCGGATACTTGCAACGCTGCCGGAGCAGGACCGGCAACTGTTGGTGCTCAAGGAGATGGCGGGATTCTCGGTGCAGGAACTCGCGGAAATTCTCAAGCTGAATGTGAATACGGTCAAGGTCCGGCTGTTCCGTGCGCGCGGCCGAATCATGGACGTTTACCGCCGCCGGATGGGAACTGCCGGCAAGACGGGCGCTGCTTCGGCAGCGCAAAGGAAGGAGTAAGGGCCATGGCAACGGACACGGGCTTCAGGAACGCTGCATGTCCGGAGTACGAGGCGCTGCTCGAAGATTATCTAAACGGCGAGTTGGAAGGCCCTGCGGCCATAAATGCCGCTGAGCATTGGAGGAATTGCGCGGGCTGCCGCGAAGCGCTCGAGCAGGCCGTGGCGGCCTCGCGCCTAGTGCGTGCGGTGGCCCTGCCGCCGAAACCTGGGCCAGGGTTCTCGCGAACTGTGATGACGCGCATCCTTCTGGCCGAGGAGGAGAGGAAGGCTGAACGCGCCGGCTTCTGGCAGCCCTTTGTTTTCCTGGGCTGGAGGTTTGCGGCGACGGCGACGCTGGCGGTCGGGATCCTGCTGACGTATGCAGCGGGCTGGGGTAGCCGTCCGCAACCGAATGTCCCGGCTGCACGTCCTACGGAAGCGCGGGATATCTTTGCTCCCGAACCGATGAGTACTCCGGCCAGCGGCGATGAGGTTCTGATGATGGTGGCGGGAAACGGTCATGGAAGCTACTAAAGTTCGCCGAGAAGCGGCAGTTCTCTTCTTCGTTGTATTCCTGCTGGGTGTGTTGTTCGGCGGAGTCGGCGACCACCTGTGGAACAAGCATGTCTCCGGACAGCCGGTAGTGTCGTCAAACGCGCACCCTACCCGCCATGAGTTGATCAAGAATTTTTCGAAGCAAGTCCAGCTGACGCCGGAACAAGAAGAGAAGCTCGGCGCTATCATGAACGACACGCGCGCGAAGTGGCAGGCGCTCTATGCCCCGCTCGATGCTCAGCGGGAGGCGATCCGGCAGCAGGGCCGCGAGCGCATTCGCGCCATGTTGACGCCGGAACAGATTCCCAGGTTCGAAGAGTATATGCGGCGGGCGGACGAGCAGCGGAAGAAGGAAGCTGCCGCGCGCCATTAGCGGAACGGTCGAGACCCTTGGCCCAGGATCCCGCAGTTGCTTAACGGGCTGTTGGCCAACGGCACCCAGCCAAACCCCATGGACGAACGCTCCACTGCGGCGCAAGCCGCTCCCGTCTCACCCGGCCTGGCGCCCCATACGCCAACCATTCGCCTCGAGAACGTCCATAAGGTGTACGATCTCGGCGAAATTCAGGTGCACGCGCTGCGCGGCATCTCCATCGACATCTATCCCCAGGAGTTCGTCGCCGTGATGGGTGCGTCCGGTTCGGGGAAGTCCACCCTGATGAATATTCTGGGATGCCTCGACAGGCCGACCAAGGGGCGCTACTTTCTCGACGGAAGAGACGTGTCGGAGCTCACCAAGCACGACCTCGCAAGAATCCGCAACCAGAAGATCGGATTCGTCTTCCAGCAGTTCAATCTGCTGGCGCGGACATCCGCGCTGGAGAACGTCGAGCTGCCTACGATCTATGCGGGAGTTCCCGTAGCGGAGCGCGAGAAGCGCGCCCGCGATGCGCTGGATCGCGTGGGTCTTGCGGACCGTGCCGGCCATTTCCCGTCGCAGCTGTCAGGAGGACAGCAGCAGCGCGTGGCGATCGCGCGCGCCCTGGTGAACAATCCGTCCATTCTGCTCGCGGACGAGCCCACCGGAAATCTCGACAGCCGCACCAGCGTCGAGATCATGGACATTCTGCAAAAGCTGAATGACGAGCAAGGCCTGACCGTCGTGATCGTCACTCACGAACACGACATCGCCCAATACGCCAAGCGCGCGGTGGAATTCCGCGACGGCCGCATTCGCCACGATGTGCAGATTCAGAATCGCGCGATCGCTGCGGAGGTCCTGCCGACTTTGCCCTCTGTCGATGACGATGCGCTCGAAGCCATCGCCAATGGCCAGCCGCCCAAGCCTTCTGTTGGCAACGGCTCGGCCGGCTAGGCGGCGTCGGTCTTCAGAAGGGAATATCTTCGTCGGAGATTTCAGGGCCGGCGGCGGGTTCTTCGGGCGGCAAAGCGCCTTCGAATTCAGCATCGGCCGAGCGGCCTTGACCGCCGCCGACGGCGGCACCCGCGGCAGCGCCCTCCGCGCGGGAGGTGAGCATGCGCATCACGTTGCCGACGATCTCGGTGGTGGTGCGCTTCTGGCCGTCGCGCTTGTCTTCCCACTGGCGGGTTTGAATGCGGCCTTCGATGTAGACCAGCATCCCCTTTTTCAGATACTGCTGCGCGATCTCCGCCAGCTTCCCCCACAAGACGATGCGGTGCCATTCGGTGCGCTTCTGTCGCTCACCCGAGCGGTCTTTGAAGGATTCATCGGTGGCCAGCGTAAAATTCGCCACAGCCTGACCGCCGGATGTGTAGCGCGTCTCGGGATCGCGGCCTAGTCGCCCGACGAGGATTACTTTGTTGACGGACATGGGCAGGAGTATAGCAGAAAGACGGAAGTTAATAATTGAGAGTTCGGAATCGACAGCCAAGATCCGTGGGAGACGAGCCGCCGCGCATCCCATGCTAGAATTCGCGCAGGAATTTCAGCTCACACATAGGGAGCGGCCAACATGCCAGCTGAGACCCAAAATTTTGAAAACCACGCACGGTTCGTCCCCCTCTATCACCGTGTCACGTTCCCGATCTTCGCCGTCAATCTGCTATGGTCGGTCTATCGCGTGATCCACCGATTTTCGGCCGAGTCAGTTCTGTCGTTGTTTCTCGCGGTCGCATTTCTTCTGCTGTTCTTTTACGCGCGAATTTTTGCGCTCACGGTGCAGGACCGCGTGATCCGTCTCGAAATGCGGCTGCGGCTGCACCAGGTGCTCCCTCCTGATCTTCGCGCGCGAATTCCGGAATTTGAGGTGGGGCAGTTGGTGGCGCTGCGTTTCGCGGGCGACGCGGAACTTCCCGAGCTTGCTCGGAAAGTGCTCGATGAGAAGCTGAACGACCGCAAAGCGATCAAGAAGATGATTCGGGATTGGCAGCCGGATTTCCTGCGCGCCTAATATGTCGACAGGGAACGTCCGGCTATCTTTCGATGAAGATCTGAGTGGATAACGGCGCAGATTTGATGGTGTGCCCACTCGTTGGTGGCTTAGCACAGTCCATTTGGGGCCTCGACGTGCGTTCTGGCCACTAGCGGGTCCTGCGACGCGATGTTGTGGAAGCGCCGATTTCGTTCAGCCTGGCCTGGGCCCGCCGCGCTTCGTCTGATCCTGGAAAGCGCCGGACCACTTCGCGAAGGTCTCGCGTGGCGCTGGTCTTGAGGCCCAGCTCGATCTCAGCCATGCCTTTCTTGAGCAGGGAAGCTGCAAGCTTGAAGCTCTTGGGATATTTCGCGAGCACCGTATCGTACGCGGCGATGGCGCTCTTGAAATCGTCCTGCGCGTAAGCAATTTCGCCGAGATAAAACTGCGCGTTCGACGCCAGGTCGTTGTCCGGGAAATTCTTGATGTAGTCGGAGAACTCCTGGCGGGCAAGATCGTATTTGCCGCTGGTGAGATCGCGCAGGGCGTTCTGGTACAGGGTGTCGGCTGAGATCGGCGGCATTCCGGTGGGCGCCGTGGCTCCGCCGGCCGCCGCAGCGGGAGAACCGCCTGAGACCTTCGCATCGATGCTCTGCAGCAGGTTTTGTATGTCGGTCAACTGCTGCGAGAGTTTTCCTACGCGCGCTTGGACATCCTGCAGGTTGTCGGAGAGGCCCTGCGTCTGCTGAGTCATCGCGTCGATTCGCGACCCGGTGTTCGCCTGCACGTCTTGCACCGTCCTCTGCAGCGCGCCCATTTGGCCATGAAGCTGGTTGACGGAGTCGAGCGACTGCTGCACGAGCGTTCTCAGCGTGGCGCTGTTGCTCGCGACAGCGGTGCGCAGGTCCTGCTGTCCCTGCAGTAGCTGAGCGACTTGCTGCTGGAGCTGGATAATTTCCTTCGAGACGGCGCCCGCCGGCTGTGGAGCGAGGATCGCTCCTCCGAGCGCGCCGCACAACATCGCTGTGAATGCGAGCACAAGCCATCGTGTGCGCAAGGGAACACCTCCGTACGAGAATGTGACTGGGCTCGTGATCTTCCGGGGCGACATCCCTGGTTCGGTTACAAGCCCCTGCCTTACGGCGGCCCGGCGGGCGGCAGCGGCCGGTTACGTTGCCGCCGCGCTGCCGCCTGCCTGGGCAGACTGTTAGTGGATGAGGACGAAGTGGGCGCGACGGTTGCGTTGCCAGCATTCTTCAGTTTGTGAGGTGCAGACCGGACGCTCCTTGCCCCAACTCACGGTTTCCATCCGGTCGGCTGAAATGCCGAGCGAGATGAGGTAGTTCTTTGCGGCCTCGGCGCGGCGCTGGCCGAGACCGAGATTGTATTCCGTCGAGCCGCGCTCGTCGCAATGGCCTTCGATCGAGACGCGAACCTCCGGATAGGAACGCAAGAATTCCGCATCACTGGTGAGAACCGTGCGCGCGTCCGCGCGGATGTCGGACTTATCGAAATCGAAGTACGCGTCCTTCACATTTTGCTGAAAGAGTTCGCTGACGTTTGGCGCCGCGGGTGCCGGAGCTGGCTTGGCAGGTGCGGTCACATCGACATGCGCACTCGCCGTGGCGCTGCCGCCGGCCCCTGTGGCCGTGATCGTATAGGTGGTGGATTCTGTTGGATTCACCGGCGTCGAGCCCTGCGGCGCGACCTTGCCGACGCCCGGCTGGATCTCGAGGTCGGTAGCGTTCGTGGACGACCACGACAGCGTCACCGTCTGGCCCGGATTTACCGACGTTGGCGACGCGTTGAGCGTCACCGTCGGGATAGCCGGCGGGGGTGCTGGTGCGGGAGCGGGCGGCGGGGCCGCCACTTTCTTCTTGCAACCGCCGCCGACCGCGGCGATAGCAACAAGTCCGATCAGTAGTGCCAATTTCCGAGAGATGCGGTGATGCATGCAGTGCCTCCTTTGGCGTTTCCGCGAGGGCTTTCCCGGAAGCGCTCGAATCATTTCACGGGGACGCAACACAACCCCGGCGGTAAGTTTTCTTTAGCCAGCCAAGACCGACCCGCTGCTGCGGCGAATTGACGATCCTGGCGAAATCGTCATTTCGGCGACCAGTTGGGCGATTCGCTCTGCGCTTCGAAGGTCAACTGGCGCGGCTGGCTGCCGTCAGCCAGCATGGACCATATCTGGCGACTGCCGGTACGCGTCGACTCGAAGACAAGATGGCGTCCGTCCGGACCCCAGCTTGGGCGCTCGTTCCGGCCCTCGTCGCGCGTCAGCTCGACGAGTTGCCGGTTCACGATGTCCATTACGTAGATATCGTAGTTTCCGCTCGGGCGTCGCCAACTAAATGCGAGCAGTTGTCCATTGGGTGACCATGCCGGGTCGATGACGTAACCCATATCCGGCATGTCGAGCTTTTGCACGTCGGAACCGTCTGAGTTCGAAAGGTACAGCGTCGGCGTGCCCCCGCGGTCGCTCACGAAAACGATCTGCTTTCCTGTCTTCGGATTCCACGCGGGCGACGTGCTCACACCCGCGGCAAACGTGATGCGCTGCAGCCGCGCGCCATTGGCATCCACCACGTAAATCTCCGGGTCGCCATTCTGGCTCGACATGAAAGCGATCTCCGAGCCATCGGGAGACCACGCCGGGGAACTGTTCGTCCCGCGATAGCGGGGAAACGAAATCAGCCGGTTCGACACCGTCGAATAGATGCAGATTTGCGCCGAGGTGACTCCGCGGAAGGGGATGTAGCAAGTGAAAGCGATGCGCGTGGCGTCCGGCGACCATCGCGGCGTCAGCGAAATCGATCTCAGGTGCGTGATCTGGTGCTGATTGGCGCCGTCATAGTCCATCACCCAGATCTCCTTGTTCCCGCCCCGCGCGCTCACGTAGGCGATTTGAGTTTGGGCGATGCCCGGCTGGCCGCCGCTCAAAATCGAGACGATGTCGTCGGCGAATTGATGCGCCAGGCGGCGGGCATCTTCCTCGGTGGCCGCGCCGCGGTAGATCTTTTGGAGCGCGAGCGGCGCCGCGGGATTGTGCACGTCCGACAGAAAACCGGCGAATGCCAGATTCGATCCTTCCGCGCTGAGGTTGCCGTAGGCCACCATGTAGGCGCTGGCCGGAGCAGCGGCCCAATCCTGCGCCTTCAACTCGCCCGGCTGGCTCGGCACCACCTGCGGATAAAAGCTCGGGCTGACGAGATCGAGTATGCCGGAATACTCGAGATCGGCCCAGAGCACGTCGTGAAAAGTTTTTGCCAGAGGCTGGACCTCTGTCGAGCGCGCGACGGTATCGGGAACGGCGACGCGCGCTTTCGTGACGCCGAGGCCTGTTCCTGTGCGGAACCAGTCTTGCGCCGTCGCCGGACGCGGCGAGGCAAGTGCCGCCAGAGTGCCCGCAATCGCAAGAGCCAAAACGATACGCATTGTTCGCATCATAGCCAACCGAGTCGCAAACATCACCCTCCAACTTTCATCTAGCGCGTGGCTCCGCTGCTCCGTCGCAGCCAACTTCGTTACTAGCGGTGAAAATCGAACCAGAATTCGACGTTGACCTCCGAGCCTGCGTAGGCCGCGGGCAGGCGGTCCAGCGGGCTTGAATCGCGCACCGCTCGAATCGCGGAATTGTCCACGGAATAGTTGTTGCTCGACCGCGCGATCTGGATATTGGTCACCGAGCCGTTGCGCAGGATCGTGAATGTCACGATCACGCGCGGCGCGTACGCGATGCTCGGGTCCACGGTCGATTGAAGCCAATTGCTGCTCACGCGGCGCTGCACCGCTTCGACGTACCAGGAGAAACGCGCGCCAAAATCTCCGCTTCCCGGCGCGCCGAAGCCCAGCCCCGCCTGGGTCGTGCCGGTGGCGCCGAGGGCAAACGTCGTGATAGGGATACTCGGAGTGCCGCCTGCTCCGTAGGGAACTGCGTTCGGCGGGGGCGGCGTGGGATTCTCGAGAATCTTGGACGGGCGCGTCACATACTTGGGCGGCTTGTTGCGCTCGAACTTTGGAATCGGCGTGGCGTCCGGCTCCGGCTTCGCTTTCGGCTCCGATTTGTAGAGCCCTTTCGATTCGTCAACTACGCGGCTGGACGTCGCAACCTCCGGGCGGGGCAGCGGAATCGCAGGGACGCTCCCGACGATGCCGACCGTCACCGAGCCGCCCGGCCCGCCCCAGCTCTCTCCGCGGCGGACAAAAAAAGTTGCAACCACCATCGCCACGACGAGCGCGCCATGCAGCGCCATCGAGGCATAAAGGAAGCGACTGAGCCTGTCATCCGTTCGAATTGCGGCTAGCGACGCCATGAGAGCGAATTGGCAGCGACTTGCGGTTGTAATGTCGCGCGCCTGTCGCAGCGCGTGGAATTCTTACCTCCCGTCACGGCACTTGCGGCCGCTCGCTGAGCGGCTGCGTCACGACGCTGATGTTTTGGATGCCACTCTGGCGCAGGGTGTCGACCACCGTGGCCCAGCTTCCAAAGGGCACGGTCTCGTCGCAGCGCACGTAAACCGCTTGGCGCTTCGGGTCGCGCGACTGAGCCGCCACCTTTTGGCCAAGCTCGTGAATGTTGACCGGCTTGTCGTTCAAATACACGCGCTGGCCGCGGTCGATGGTGATCACCGTCCGGACCTCGGTCAGTTCCTTTACTGTCTTCGTCTTGGGGACGTCCACATCGATGCCGGATTGCAGGATCGGCGCCGTAATCATGAAGATGATCAGCACCACGAGTACGACGTCGATAAACGGCACCATGTTGATTTCTGAAAGTGAGGTGCCGATCTCGCGTTGAATCCGGGGCATGGAGGTTCTCTACGAGCTATACAGCGTTTCGATCTTCGCCACGAACTCCGAAGCGAAATCGCTCATCCGCGAAGCCACGCTGCGGATGTTGTGAAGGTAGTGATTGTAGGCGATCAGCGCCGGGATGGCGGCAAACAGACCCGCCGCCGTGGTGATCAAAGCCTCGGCAATCCCGGGAGCAACCGCGCGAAGACTGGCGGTGCCAGCGTCGCCCAGGCCGGCAAAAGCGTCCATCACGCCCCACACCGTGCCGAACAATCCGACGAACGGCGAGACCGACGCGATCGTCGCCAGCGTCGACATCCCCTTTTCCAGCCGGCGAACTTCCTCCCCCGCAGCCACCTGCATCTCGACGCCAACCGCGTTGGCGTTTCTCAGCTTGCCGGTAAGGCCCGCCGCCGGCCGAGCGTTCGGCCCTCCGACTTGCGCTTCGAACTCGCGGTAGCCTGCGGCGTAGACCGAAACGAGAGGCGTGCCGCCGGCACCAACGCGAAGCGTATTTGGATCGGCCAGGCCACGGCCGGAGCGAAACATTTGTAGAAAGCGGGCCGTCTTCCGGTCGATGCCCCTGAGCTGCTGGAACTTTTGGAAGATGAGCGCCCAGGAAAACACCGAAAGGATCAGCAGAATTCCGAGGACAACTCGCGCCACGCCGCTCGTCTGCTCAAGGAGAGTGAGCGGGCTGGCGAGAAGAACGCATGCCAAGCCAGGAATGGTTTTGGTCCCCCAGAAAAAGTGTGGTGCTCCGAACCGAACGTACGCTAGCACACGCCCTATACTCGGTCAAACGGATGCGATGCTTTCGGCGCGGGTGGTGTTGCCTGAAACGATACAAATGAAATTGGCGTTTGCGCCTTCGACCCGGCGCGGCTGCCGTGCGGCAGGGCAGCCAAACCGTCCTCGCGCCCTGTGCTAGAATCGACTGCGAGCCATGGGCCAATCGTTTGACATAGCCATCGAGTCGTTGGCTCCCGGCAGGGAAGCCGCGTCGCAACGCGCGGCTGGCGTCGGAGTCGTCCGCGCGGAAGGTCGGCCGGTTGCCCAAGCCGCACCCCCGCCCGAGCCGAATGGCAAGGCCTTCTATATTGAGACGTTCGGCTGCCAGATGAACGTGCACGACTCGGAGAAGGTCGCGGGCGTGCTCCTGGCGCGTGGTTATCGCCCTGCCTCGAGTCCCGCGCAGGCCGATTTGATGCTCTACAACACCTGCAGCATCCGCGAAAAGGCCGCGCAAAAGGTCTTCTCCAGGCTCGGGGAGTGGCGAGGAGCCGCCAAGGACAAAGTGATTGGCGTACTGGGGTGCGTCGCCCAGCAGGAAGGCGAGGAAATTTTCGAGCGCGCTCCGTGGGTCAGTTTGGTCTGCGGCTCGGCCAGCTATCGGCGCCTTCCCGAGCTCGTGGCGGAAATCGAATCGGGCGGCCGCCGCGTCATGGGCCTCGACCTCGACACCGAGGAAACGTTCGAGACCGAGATCACTCGCCGCGATAATCCCATTCGGGCCTACCTGACGATCATCGAGGGCTGCGACTACGCCTGCTCCTACTGCGTCGTTCCGCGCACGCGCGGGCCCGAGCGAAGCCGCACGAGCGATTCGATCCTCGCCGAAGCGCGCCGCCTCGCGGACGCGGGCTACACCGAAATCCAATTGCTCGGCCAGACGGTGAATTCCTATAGGGATCCGTCTCCGCGTGGATTGAATTTCGTCCGTCTCCTGCGTGCTGTGGCGGATATCGAGGGTATCCGGCGCGTCCGCTTTACCACCTCGCACCCGAACGATTTTCATCGCGAAATCGTCGAAGCCATTGATGCCACACCCGAGCTCTGCGACCACGTTCATCTGCCTGTGCAGTCCGGTTCCACGCGCGTGTTGCAGGCCATGCGCCGCACATATACGCGCGAGCAGTATCTCGAAAAGATTTCCTGGATTCGCGCTGCGAAACGCTCGATCAGCGTGACCACGGACATCATTGTGGGCTTTCCCGGCGAAACCGAAAAAGATTTCGAGGAGACGATGTCGTTGCTCGAAATCGTGGGCTACGATGGCGCCTTCTCGTTCATCTATTCGCCCCGGCCGAATACCACGGCAGCCACGATGGCGGACGTCGTTCCCGACAAGGAAAAGTCCCGGCGGCTCGCCGTGCTTCAGGACCGGCAGCGCCAGATCCAGATTGCGCGGAATGCTTCGCTCGTCGGAGCGGCGTTCGAAGTGCTCGTCGACTCGCGGCACGCCTCGCGCGGTCAGTGGTCGGGACGTTCCACAAGCAACCGGGTCGTAAATTTCGTTTCACCGTGCGAGAATCTTTTGGGAGAATACGTGCAGGTGCGCATCACGCGCGCGGGACCAAATAGTCTCGTGGGCGAGCAGGTGCTGTGAAATAACGGGAGGCCGCCATGGAACTCGAAGTTAAGATTCGAGGATTGATGATGGACCCCGTGACCAACATGCCGGTCGTGGTCCTCAAGGAGACGCAGGGCAGCGGGATCCTCCCCATCTGGGTAGGCGTGTACGAGGCCAACGCCATCGCCCTGGAAATCGAAAAGGTGCAGACGCCTCGACCCATGACCCACGACCTGCTCAAAAACGTCCTCACCGGCCTGGACGTGCACGTCCAGAAAGTGGTCGTCTCCGACTTGAAGGACGACACCTTCTACGCGCTGATCTGGATGGAGCGAGATGGCGAGACGATGTCCATGGACTCGCGCCCGAGCGACGCCCTGGCTCTCGCGCTGCGCCTCGATTGCCCGATCTTCGTCGAAGACCAGGTGCTGAAAAGTTCGAAAATGGGCGGCATCGTCTCCGAGAAGAGTTCGAGCGAAGAGCTGCGCAAATGGCTTGAGAACCTCAACGACGAGGATCTCGGCCGCTATAAGATGTAGGCCTTCGCATGCCTCGCCATCTGGCCCTGCGGCGGATTGGTTGGTTCTGTTCGGCTGTGTCCCTGTTCGTTCTTCCTCTGGCGGCGCAGTCTCCGGTCCAGAGTTCTCCCGCCGTCCCGGTCAGCCAGGAACCGCATCATCATCTCGTTCTCAAAAACTCCTACGTCCGCGCCTATTACGTTGACGTTGCCCCGCATGAATCTACGCTGCGACACCGCCACGACCTTCCGTACTTCGCGGTGCTTCTGAGCGGAGGTGGCGCCCCGGCCGCCCCTGCTTCTGGAACTGCCGCGCCGAAGCCGCCCCAGGCGCCACGCGCGATTTATTCGCCCGGGGGAATTTCTCACGCCGTCAGCAATCCCGGCGACACGCCCTTTCGCAATGTGACGGTTGAGCTACTTCGCCCT
>DATLWP010000027.1:0-2587 GCA_035576265.1 Candidatus Polarisedimenticolia bacterium | reverse complement strand
AGTGCCGTAGAGCAGACGGCAGATGCCATCCTGATCACGGACCGAAACGGTCTGGTTGAGTACGTCAACCCCGCGTTTGAGAAGATGACTGGCTTTTCCGCCGCGGAGGTTCTGGGGAAAAAACCCAGTATCCTCAAGTCTGACAAGACGAACCCACAGATCTTCTCAAGATTGTGGGCAACGATTCTGTCGGGGAAGCCGTTCCACGCTCTCTTCGTCAACCGGAAGAAGAGCGGTGAGTTGTACTATGAAGATAAGACCATCTCCCCGTTGAAGGACGCACAAGGGGAGATTACTCATTTCGTCTCCGCCGGCCGCGACACGACCGAACGAAAGAAAGCGGAAGAACAAGAGCGTCTATTGCTGGCAGCCATCGAAAGCGCCGCGATGGAGTGGAAACTCACGTTCGATGCGGTAGAGTCGGCCATCATAGTTACCGACAGCGACGGCAATATCCGCCGGCTCAATCAGACTGCGAAGAACCTGACCGAGCTTTCCTACGGCGATATCGTGGAACGGAATATCCGAGACTTTGCTCAGGCCGAGCCATGGCACACGATCGCCCAGCTCATCATTCGGACCCGGGAGTCACGACAGCCGGCATTGCGTCAGATTCGCGATGCATCCACCGGGCGAAGCTGGGATCTGAATATTGCGGCGTTCAATCACCCCGGCCAAGGCCGCGAGATGATGATCATCACCGCGCGCGACGTCACGCAAATTGCTGAGTTGCAAGAGTCGCTTCGCAAGAGCGAGACGATGTCTGCGATGGGGACTTTGGTGGCGGGCGTCGCGCACGAGGTGCGGAATCCGCTTTTCAGCATCTCAGCGACGCTCGATGCTTTTGAAGCCCGCTTTGGATTGCGCGCCGAATACCAGGAGCATATCAGGATCTTGCGGCAAGAGCTCGAGCGCCTGAACGCTTTGATGGGAGAATTGCTCGACTATGGCAAGCCAGCCAGCCTGAATTTGACCGACAACGCGATCGCGCCGATTGTAGAGGCGGCCGTCGGTGCCTGCGAAACCCTGGCCAGCAAGGCCGGAGTCAACATCGTCCGGCAAATCGCGCCCTCGCTCCCCCAATTACGATGCGATCGCCGGCGACTCGTCGAAGTCTTCCGCAACCTGTTGGAGAATGCCATTCAGCACTCAGGACGAGGTGGAAGGATTTCCGTCGAGGCGCGCACGCTGCAGGAGGATCAGGAAGTGTGGATCGAATGTTCGGTCAAGGATAGCGGCCCCGGTTTTCGCGCAGAGGATCTTCCCCACGTGTTTGAGCCTTTCTTTTCGCGCCGGCGAGGTGGCACCGGTCTTGGGCTGGCAATCGTGGATCGGATTGTGGAGCAACACGGGGGAAAGATCGTCGCGCAGAATCGCGCGGAAGGAGGGGCCGAAGTATCGATCCGCCTTCGGGCGAACGGCTCCTCATAGGTCCGGGAGGCTTCAGCATGCTGAGAAACCGCGTCCTAGTGGTTGAAGACGATCCTGGAACCCGCTTCGCGATCCGCGATTTCTTGTCAAGCCACGGTTATGAAGTATCCGAGTCGGAGGGCTGCGCACAGGCAGAGGGACTTTTCAACGCATCGCGGCCCGATGTCGTGCTCAGCGATTATTCGCTGCCGGACGGCACGGCGCTGGATTTGCTTCCACGTCTGAAAGAGGCGGCCCCCCTTGTTCCGGTGATCGTTCTGACGGCTCATGGAAGCATCGAACTCGCCGTGCGAGCGATCAAGGAAGGTGCGGAGCAATTTCTGACCAAGCCGGTAGAACTCTCGACATTGCTCATTGTCCTCGACCGGACATGCGAGCACCTGCGCAATCGCCAGCGACAAATGGCGAGGCACTCGCGTGAATCACAGACAGCCGTGGATCCGTTCTATGCGGGCGGGCCCGCGATCCGCAGATTGCAAGATGTGGTGCAGCGAGTCGCTGCGGCTGACAGTCCGGTGCTGATCCAAGGCGAAACAGGCACCGGAAAGAGCGTGCTGGCTGCTTGGATCCACCGGCATAGTCCGCGGGGTGAGGAAACCTTCGTGGATTTGAATTGTGCGGCCCTTTCACGAGAACTCCTGGAAACGGAACTCTTCGGACATCAAAAAGGGGCCTTCACAGGGGCCGTAGCAAGCAAAGTGGGCCTGCTCGAAGTGGCGCACCATGGAACCTTGTTTCTTGATGAGATTGGCGATGTGGATCCGAACGTACAGCCAAAGCTGTTGAAGGTCGTTGAGGAAAAGCGTTTCCGGAGGCTGGGAGATGTCCGCGATCGTACCGTGGATGTACGGCTCATAGCGGCGACGCACAGCGATCTCTCTGCAAGAGTGAAAGAAGGAAAGTTCCGCGAAGACCTCTATTTTCGAATTAGCACGGTTCCCATTCGGGTCCCCTCTCTGCGGGAACGGCCTGAGGATATTCCTGCCCTGGGACAGCGCATGCTGGAACGTCTTGCGAGCCAAACCGGACGTGTCGGGCTGTCTCTCGCTCCCGATGCGTGGGCAGCCCTGCAAACCTACCCATGGCCGGGCAACATCCGGGAATTGCGGAACGTATTGGAGCGAGCCATCCTTCTTACGGAAGCAAAGATCATTAC
>DATLWP010000026.1:0-10391 GCA_035576265.1 Candidatus Polarisedimenticolia bacterium | reverse complement strand
ACGGCCGAGCCGATGGGTCAATGATCGCATGCACGGCGTCCAACCGGAGGGCATCGATGTGGAATTCGGTGATCCAATGGAGAGCATTCTCGACAAAAAAGCGGCGGACCTCGTCACTCTGTGCCCTGTCGTAATTGACGGCCTCACCCCAGGGCGTCCGGTATGCGTCCGTGAAATAGGGACCGAAATCCGCCAGATAGTTTCCCTCGGGCCCGAGGTGATTATAAACGACGTCCAATACGAGTGCGATGCCTTGCCGGTGGCATGCATTCACCAATCTTTTCAGCCCAACAGGCCCGCCGTAGGATTGTTGCACGGCGAAGGGATAGACGCCGTCGTAGCCCCAATTGCGATTCCCAGGAAACTGCGCGACGGGCATCAATTCAAGCGCCGTAATCCCTAGCGCCTTGAGGTCTGGTAGCCGGGGAATAACGGCTTCGAAATCGCCCTGTTGCGTAAAGGTGCCTACGTGAAGTTCGTAGAGCACAAAGTCCCGCAGCGGAACGCCGCGCCACGAGTCGTCCTCCCACGGAAAGCGGCCCTCTACAACCTCTGAGGGGCCGTGCACTCCCTGGGGCTGAAGACGCGATGCTGGGTCCGGCCGTTCGATTTCACGGTTGAGCCGGTAGCGGTATAAAGTGCCAGGATCGGCACGCTCGACGCGCGCGTGAAAGTAACCGCGGGGCAGCGAGTTCATCGGGCAGAATCGGTCTTAGGCGCCCAGAATATGGACATCGACTTTCTTTGCCCGGGGAGCCCAGAGGAGAAAATCACAGTTGCCGTGCGACGAGTACGTGGCGCCGAGCGGCAGGTGTGCGTTGCTCTGCATGCCTTTTACATTCCTATTAAATCAGGATCTTGCTTCCAGCAAGAGCGAGAAGATTACAAGCGAATCATGTGGTTTCGCGATTCTGTGGACCGCAGGCTGCGCCCGCCTTCCCGATGCTTGAATCTGTTACGTACGCTGATCTTGCCGTAGCCTTCCACTATAAATGACAGAACGGTTCCTCGACCGTTTCCGCTGGAGGCTTGCCCGCGTCTCGTTCGAGCGATTTGGTTACAAGTTCCTTGGATCCAAGGCCGACCGCGAGCGCCAAAGTGAAGACAATTCCACCAAAGAGAATGCCGAAGGCAAGCTCAACGATGCCGACGGCAATTCTGAGGTGTACCAACGCCATCGCAATCGTTAATACCATCACGAGCCACTTGATGCCGACGCCCAGCAGGCGCGCGTAGCCCAGATTCAAATTGACAGCTCCTATCAATACACTTCGGGAAACGAAGCGAGCAACGAACGTTCCGACCAACAGGACAAGGATGGCGCCCATCAAATTCGGGACGTAGGCGAAGATGCTGCGCACCAACGAAGAGGTCATGTCAGAATCGAAGGCCGCAATACCAATGAGGAAGCCGCTTGCGATAATCACGCCGGCGACTACTCTCGACACCAGCAGTGTGGGGCGTCTCCAGGGCGACCATTCCGCTGTAGAGGAAAGGCCCCAGCGAGCCAGCCGTTCATCGAACCGCATACTCGCAAGCAATCGTCGCACCACGACCGCGACAATCCAAGCCAAGACAAGGGAAATCAGCAATGCCACTATGAGGGCTACGAACCCCGGCAGCAGGCTTGCGAGCCTGGTGACAAATCCGGTCGTCGACTGGTGCAACGCATTCTTGACTTGGTCCCACATGAATCCCTCCTTTGCGGACCTACGGATTGAAGCGATCAGGCCAACGCCATCGTGATACCAGGTATGGTTTCTCCGCCTCGTAGGCGAGCGATAGGTGCTCGAGCCGTTGTTCGACCGCTGTCGCTTCGGTGGTTTCTAATTCACGAGCATACGAGGCAACCCAGCCCAGATACAATGGCGTCAGCGAACGGAGGAGATGGTCGCGACTGATCGTCCTTAGACGATGCGCCAGCGCAAAATCGTAGATGATACGTACCCACAGTTCGTCGGGAATATGAAACTGCTCTGGCGTCAGGCGCGACAGTTTCTTGATCTCCAACAGCGAGGCCGGCGGCAAAACTAATCCCCATATTTCTTGCAAGTCTCGGATGCCTAGTTGGAACGAATTCACCATCCGACCGATTTCCACGGTTCCGGTCGTCTGCGGCACGGGTCGAGGCTCGTTCAGCGCCTTCACCGGGCTTGAGAAGCGCGTTCTTTGCCAGCACGCAGCGTTTCTCTCCATGGTGAGGAAAACGGGGCCCAGAATCTCCGCGATCAGCGAACTCACGTGTGTCCAGTCTACGGGCGGATAAATGCGCGTCCCGAGATAGGCCTGACACGCTTGCAGGTTCGTGCAAAGGCCTTCCGGGACGAGTGACGCAAGCAAATGCATTCCGCGCGTACCTAGTTTCCCGTTCTGATCTGCGGTCAAAAGCTGTCGGAAGAGCCGTTGCGAAACCCCTAAATCCGGTCCCATCGGATTCTGAATTCGCTTTCCGTAGAGACTTCTCATCAGCGGAGAAATTATGCTGTTGTTCAACAATCCCTCAAATTTCCGACGGGCGTAGCAGGGCGCGACGAAATCAAAGCTCATTTCGAGTAGGGGCTCCGTTAACCGGCAGACCCATTTCGACGCTGCATCTTCCAGCTGGGAGGCAATGACACTGCACCCGCGCGCTCCCAGCCGCTCGGCGATGGCGAAAATAGAGTGGTAAGCCGCCAAACTGTCCTCCACTGGTGTGGCCAGGGAACTCTGAGCCTGCGGCGACCACGGAATCAGAAATAAAGAGGGGTCTTGCATGGAAAATTCGGAGCCTGCCGACGCTGAATCAGAAATACGGGGACTGTGTAGAACGACGATTCGTGGGCTTCCCGGAATCGTTAGAAGGTCTTCGCAGACAGAAGCGACGATGTCCTGACTCAGATCGGCGAGAATGCCGACCACAAGGTCAGCGCGATCGATTTGTTCGATACTTGGGCTCGATTGTTGCGCGACGGAGTCCACTTCCAAGGTCCGACCCTCAGGCGTTTGGCTTCTTCAAACGGTACCGGGCCGCGACGGTAGTCCCGCACCCGGGCAGCCTCTAGGTCCCCAAAGAACTCACCAGGGCAACGACAGAATTCCCATCAGCGGGATTCGTAGCCACCCTGGACGAGTGTTCAGCTCATAGAGCACTTCATACAGCACCTTGTCCAGCAAGAACGTATCGAGAAGCAATCGAAAATCTTCGGTGCTGGCAGGTACGAACTCCGCATTCCCGACCGTGTGTCGGTAAGCACGCAGAAATTCCGCAGAAGCCGAGCGCTCCCAAAGCTGCGCCCAGGGTTCGAGTTTTGCAAAATCGCCGGGATGTCTTGCAATGTATCCGATCAGACTCGCATAAGCTGCGTAGCTGAAGGAACGCACCATGCCAGCGATGTCCTTCAGTGGGCTCTGCTTGGAGCGCCGAGACGCGAACGGGCGGGCCGGCTCGCCTTCAAAGTCCAGAATCACAAAATCTGTCTTGACCCGCAATACTTGCCCGAGATGATAGTCTCCGTGAATTCGGATGCGCTGCGTCCGGAGATTCGAACCCGCCAATGCTTCCAGGCGCTGCAAAATCCGGCGGCGTCGGCTGAAGATGGTCCCGGCAATCTCGATGACTTCATCGGGCAAAAGTGGCACGCGGTCCTTTAGCATGTCGAAGACAGTCGATTCGTGCTGGCGAACGTCCGCCACCAATGCTCGCAGATCTTCAGGCTCCAAAGGCTCAGGCGAAAAAGCAGGATCATCGGTCGGTGATGCCAACGCCAGATGCAGCTCCGCCGTGCACCGCCCGAGCGCGGCGGCAGCATCGAGATACATGCCGACATGATCTCGCGCCAGTTGAGATGGCGGAGCTTCAGCAAGCTCCATGGCACTGTTCCCCAGTTCAGCGCTCAGGTTCTCCGGAATCGCGAGAGGAGCACAGATTTCGTAGAAGCGATCGAGCTCCTCGATCGTCCACTTCCATCCGTCGCCTTCGTTTACAACCAAGCCCTGCAGCATAGCCAGCGTGGCGGGTTGGCCGTCGTCTGCCGGTGCGTACTCGATCGAACCAGCGAAAGGCGGAATCCGATCAAAGCCCACTTTTTCGGTTAGGTACCTTCCGATCTCACAATCGGGATTCACGCCCGCCTCTGGGCGGCGGAATAGCTTCAGGATGAAGCGATCTCCGTACAGGATCGACGTGTTGCTTTGCTCTGCGGAGCCGCGTCGCACCTGTAAAGGACCCCCTGCACACCCCACGACCTCTTGAAAAGCAGTCCCCCGTACTCCTCGGATACAACCGTGATGCGCGGGTATCTCTTCACCATTCTCGATCAGCGCAAGCAACGCCCCGCACGTGTCATCGTCGAGCACGGCATCGTGAAGCAAACCCGAAATTCCCTGCGCCACGACCGGCGCGATCACAGCGTTCGGGGCCGTGCGGCGGAGTTCTTCCCCGCGCTCGCCCAAAGTCACTCCGATCGGAAGTAGGTAAGTCTCGGGTTCTCCGCTGGCGTACTGCACTTCCACCAGAGCCATTACTGATTTCGAAGGTTCCAAAACGGCCCAGTCCAGAACTAGCGCCGCCTTTATCTGACGAGCTTTCCCAGCGAACCAGCGTTGCGTCGGTAGATACCCCAGCAGATACGTGGTCTCGAAACGGTGGCGCTCCGCGCCTTCGAGGATACTTCCACCGTTGTTCGCAAAAACCAGCGGCGTATGTTGCATGAGGTCCACACCCACAGCGCTGGTGTCTGGCTTGGGGTGCAATTCCAGCCACATGAAGCCGTACGGAGCCACTGTCAGTCGATAGGGCTGCTGGCCCAAGGCGGGGAATTCCACGTACCCTAGCATCTCGATGGGAACCATTCCGTCCAATTGCGACAGGTCCAAATCCACAGGTTGCGCGAATCGCGAAAGATTCGCGACGCACAGGACTCGCTCGTCTCCATCCCTTCGTAGATAGGCTAACACCTTGCGATTCGCCGGATCGAGAAATTCAATGCTGCCGCGCCCGAACACCCGAAAGAGTTTTCGCAAAGCGATCATGTTGCGCATCCAGTTCAAAAGCGAGGATGGATCGCTCTGCTGAGCCTCCACGTTAATCGCCTCGTATCCCCAGACTGGATCCATAATCACGGGACTGTACAGGCGCGCCGGCGTCGCCGTGGAGAATCCGGCGTTCCTGTCCCCGTTCCATTGCATCGGGGTTCTGACGCCGTTGCGATCACCAAGATAAATGTTGTCACCCATCCCAATTTCGTCGCCGTAGTAGAGAATCGGAGAACCCGGAAAAGAGAAGAGCAGGCTGATCAAAAGCTCGATTCGTCTACGATTGTTGTCGACGAGGGGCGCCAGGCGCCGGCGGATGCCGAGGTTGATGCGCATTCTTGGATCGGCGCTGTAGGCCAAGTACATGTAATCGCGCTCGTCATTCGTCACCATCTCCAGTGTCAACTCGTCGTGGTTTCGCAGGAAAAGACCCCACTGGCAGCTTTCGGGGATGCTCGGCGTTTGCGCGATGATGTCGGTGATAGGCAGTCGGTCTTCTTGGCGCAGAGCCATATAGATGCGCGGCATCAAGGGGAAATGAAAGGCCATGTGGCATTCGTCCCCATCACCAAAATACGGGCGCACGTCGGTCGGCCACTGGTTCGCTTCCGCAAGGAGCATACGGCCGGAGTAATTCGCGTCAATCTCTCGCCGAAGCGCCTTGATTACGGCGTGCGTCTCCGGAAGATTCTCGCAACTCGTTCCTTCTCGCTCCACCAGATAGGGAATGGCGTCCACCCTCAGGGCATCCACTCCCATGTCCAACCAGTACCGCAAAACCTTGAGCACTTCTTCGACGACTCTTGGGTTGTCGTAGTTGAGATCAGGCTGGTGCGAAAAGAACCGGTGCCAGTAATAAGCCTTGGCGACTGGATCCCACGTCCAATTAGACTTTTCGGTATCCGTGAAGATAATCCGGGCGCCTCGGTATTTTTGGTCCGTATCACTCCATACATAAAAGTCGCGTTCGGTCGAGCCGGCGGGAGCCTCG
The DNA here is from genome assembly GCA_035576265.1 of Candidatus Polarisedimenticolia bacterium. Lineage (GTDB taxonomy): Bacteria > Acidobacteriota > Terriglobia > Acidiferrales > UBA7541 > Palsa-295. Next base: position 4,387 of record DATLWP010000026.1, on the reverse strand, counting down.
CGGGCAGCTTGGAACCAGGGATGCTGCTCGGACGTGTGATTGATGACGAGTTCGATTACCACCTGTAGCCCGCGGTCGTGAGCGGCGTTCAAAAATGTCTGGAAGTCTTCGATCGTGCCGTACATCGGATGGACGCCGAGGTAGTCGGAGATATCGTAACCGTCGTCCTTGAGCGGCGAAGGAAAGAAGGGCAGCAGCCACAGACAGGTGACGCCAAGGTCCTGAAGATAATCCAATTTCTGGAGCAGTCCGGGAAAATCGCCGATTCCGTCGCCATTGCTATCCTTAAACGCGCGGACGTGCAACTCGTAGATGATCGCGTCTTTGTACCAAAGAGGATCCGCCGCACTGCCGTGCCGTTTCGTCATCACGCCCTGTTTTATCCTAAAGTCTCAATCAGTATTCCCGAGTTGGGGTTGGAACACAACGACGCCTAGAGGAGGAAGCGTCATGTTTAACGAGAAGGGCCGCCCATGTATCGAGAGCGGAGCAGCCTTCAGACCCCCGAAGTTTCCCTGACCGCTTCCACCGTAGAGAGGGGCGTCACTATTGAGGACCTCTTTCCAAGCAGTTCCCAGCGGCACCCCCACGCGGTAGTTTGCTCTTACCACAGGCGTGAAATTGCAAACGAAAAGTAGCTGGTCATTTCGATTTCGACCGACGCGGATAAAACTGATTACGCTCCTCTGCGAATCACTGCAATCCACCCATTCGAATCCAGCCGCTTCGAAATCCAATTCGTAGAGTGCCGGTTGACCTCGGTACAAGGTATTGAGGTCGCGAACCCAGCGTCTCAAGCCGCGGCGCCTGCGATCATCAAGCAAGTGCCACTCGATGCTCGCATCGTGATTCCACTCCGACCATGGGCCGAACTCATCGCCCATAAATAAGAGCTTCTTGCCCGGATGGCCAAACATGAACCCGTAGAGGAGGCGCAGGTTGGCGAATTTCTGCCACTCATCGCCGGGCATCTTCGCGAGCATCGAGCCTTTGCCGTAGACGACCTCATCGTGCGAAAAGGGGAGAACGAAATTTTCGGTGAAGGCGTACTGCAGCCCGAACGTAATCTGGTGGTGACGATAGCTGCGAAAGACCGGATCTTGCGACATGTAATTCAGCACGTCGTGCATCCAGCCCATATTCCACTTCATGCCGAATCCCAGACCGCCGACGTAGGTCGGCCGCGACACCTGTGGCCATGCCGTTGATTCTTCCGCAATCATCATCGCGTCCGGAAACGCGCTGTAGACTGTTTCGTTCAACGCTCGCAAGAAGTGAACGGCTTCTATGTTTTCCTTGCCGCCGTAACGGTTCGGTATCCACTCCCCCTCGCGCCGGCCATAGTCGAGATACAGCATGGAGGCCACGGCGTCCACGCGGAGGCCGTCGGCGTGATACTTGTCAAACCAGAACAGGGCATTGCTGATGAGGAAGTTTTGCACCTCGTTGCGGCCGTAATTGAACACGAACGTATCCCAATCAGGATGCTCTCCCTGTTTCGGATCCGCGTGCTCGTAAAGATGCGACCCGTCGAAGTAGCCAAGACCGGCCTCGTCTTTCGGAAAGTGCGCAGGTACCCAGTCCAAAATGACTCCGATGCCGCGCTGGTGCAGGTAATCCACGAGGTACATGAAATCGGCAGGGGTCCCGAAGCGGCTCGTTGGCGCGAAATATCCGATCGCCTGGTAGCCCCATGAGCCGTCGAAGGGATGCTCCATGACCGGCAGGAACTCGACATGAGTGCAGCCCACGTCGTTCACGTAGTCGGCCAGCAAGGGTGCCATCTCGCGGTACGTCAGCCAACGGTTGCCTTCTCCCGGCACCCGCCTCCATGAGCCGAGATGCACTTCGTAAATAGAAATTGGGGAACTCAGGGATTTGCGTTCCATCCGGTTCGCCAGCCACGACTCGTCTTGCCAGTGGTAGCTGTCCAGGTTCCAAACTCGAGAAGCGGTTTGTGGTCGAATCTCGGCTGCGAAGCCATAAGGGTCCGCTTTGTCGACCGTATACCCTCGAAAGCGAGAGACGATGTGATACTTGTACAGTGCGCCGGGGTTCACATCAGGCACGAAGGATTCCCAAACGCCGGCCGCCTTGAGCGTCAAGGCGTTTGCATCGGCAGTCCAATCGTTGAAATCGCCCACGACGGACACACGTTCGGCGTTAGGCGCCCAGACAGCGAACTGCACGCCCTGACGCCCGCCCGATTCACCGGCGTGAGCGCCGAGCTTGTTGTAAGCGCGGCTATGTGTTCCTTCGGCGAGCAGGTAAAGATCAAATTCGCTCAGGGCCGATTGCATAGCCCGTCCTCCTCATCCCCGTCTTCAAATCGCCACGATGGCGCCCGCGGAACCATTCGTCTAAAGATAGTAATCAAAATCTCGTTCCGTACGAACCCACCGGCGCAGACAGAAAACATGCGCCGGCAAGGTTCCGGGCGTCAATTCCACGTAATTCCGGGGTCCCTGCCACAGATAACGCGCATCGCTAAGCAAGTCATGGGCCTGATATGCGCGATCCGCGTCGATTCCAAGAGACCTCAGGTCCAAATTCACCCAACCGCTCTGCGTGTGAGAGAAATCAAGATTCACAACGACGACGATCACGTTGGAAAGATCATCGGTCGTCTTGCTGAAGCACAGGAGCACCGGATTATCCGTTTGGTGGAATCGGAGTGTGCGATCGCTCTGCAATGCCGCGTTTTCCTTTCGAATTCCGTTGACCCGCGCGATGAAGTCCTTCAAGCTCCAGGCCGCATTCAAGTCCCATTGCTTGATTTCGTACTTTTCGGAGTGGCAGTATTCCTCACTGCCGGGCGCGATGGCTGCGTTCTCGCACAGCTCGAAGGCGGGACCGTAGATTCCATAGTTGGCTCCCAACGTGGCCGCCAGGACCAAGCGGATCATGAACGCGGGCCGCCCCCCAACTTGCAGGAATTCCGGAAGAATGTCCGGCGTCGCCGGCCAAAGGTTGGGACGGAAGTAGTCCAGTACTTCCGTTTGGGTGATCTCGGCGAAGTAGTCCGCCAACTCCTGCTTGGTGTTCCGCCAGGCGAAATACGTGTAGGATTGGGAGAAACCGAGTTTGGCCAGCCGGTACATGACGTGAGGCCGCGTAAAAGCTTCGGCAAGGAAGATCACTTCCGGATGCCGTGCCTTAATTTCTCCGATGACCCACTCCCAGAAGGAAAATGCCTTCGTATGCGGGTTGTCGACCCTGAAAATACGCACTCCTTGATCCATCCAGAATTGAAAGACGCTCCTCAATTCGTTCCACAACGCGAGGGGCTCCGAAGTCTCGAAATCGAGCGGATAGATGTCTTGATATTTTTTCGGGGGATTCTCCGCGTACTGAATGGTGCCGTCGGGCCGCCTCCTAAACCACTCGGGATGTTCGCGAGTGTAGGGGTGATCCGGCGAGCATTGAAACGCGATATCGAGTGCAACTTCCAGTCCCTGTTCTCGGGCTTTGGAGACAAATTGGCGGAAATCCTTCAGAGTGCCCAACTGTGGATGAATCGACTTGTGCCCGCCTTCCTTCGACCCAATCGCCCAGGGACTGCCCACATCGTCGGGTTCTGCTACGATCGAGTTGTTCTTGCCTTTTCGATAGGTGCTCCCGATCGGGTGAATCGGCGATAGGTAGACTACGTCGAAGCCCATGGAGGCAATGTAGGGAAGCCGCCCCTCGCAGTCCTGTAAAGTGCCGTGGCCTCCGTCGGGAGCGCAGGAACGAGGAAAAATCTCGTACCAGGCAGAAAAACGCGCTTTGGGCGGATCGACCGTTACCATCAATTCTTTGTGGTAGCGGCTCGCGAGATGGGGATCGGGATAGCGCTCCATCACCGGCAGCAAATCTTCTTCCAAAGCGATCGACTTGCCGGACTCTTGATCCGCGGCTTCACGTAGCCGGCGCGCCCATTTCAGGAGCGGCCCGCTATCAGGGGTCGCTGCGCGCTCGGCCGAATCCTCAATAAGCCCGGCTCCGATCAGCAGTTCGACTTGAACGTGTTGTCCCGCAGCGATTCGCTTTATCAAGTCGCCGCGCCAAGTCTTGAAGCGGTCGACCCACGCCTCTATCGTGTAGCGATACGTTCCGATTTGAGAGACGCGAAATTCGCCCCGCCAGCGGTCGTTGACAAGCAGCTCCATCGGGGATGACTGAGGATCGCGATCTGTGCCCTGCCAATATAGTACGCGGCACGCAAGTTGGTCGTGTCCATCGGCGAAGACGTCCGCTTCCACGACGACGTTTTCCCCAACCACGCGTTTGATCGCGAATCGACCGGAATCGATTTCTGGACGAACCCCTTCAATGACTGCGCGACGGCGCGCATCCATGGGCGTCTGCATCATGAGTCAAAGACCCTCCCTGGCTGGACAACCAG
>DATLWP010000025.1:0-3214 GCA_035576265.1 Candidatus Polarisedimenticolia bacterium | reverse complement strand
GGGGGCTCGGGGACCTACGCGTTTCTGGTGGGCATCGCGTGGTGGGATGCGGGCGGGCTCGAGGTGGAGCAGTTTTTCATGCGTGAGCACAGCGAAGAACATTCGCTGCTGGTGGCGCTGGCAGAGCGAATGGCGGAGCGTCGCGTGCTGGTCACCTTTAACGGGAAATCGTTCGACTGGCCTCTGCTCGAGACGCGCTACCGCATGACGCGGAGGATTCAGCCTCCCGCGCCGCGCGCACATCTCGATTTTCTGCACCCGGCGCGGAATCTCTGGCGGGCGCGCCTCGGGTCCGTGCGTTTGGCGGAACTCGAACGTCACGTGCTCGGATGGAACCGCGGCACGGACGTGATGTCTGAGTTGATTCCTTCGATCTACTTCGATTTTTTGCGCGGCGGGCCGCCTGAGCCGATGGTCCCCATCTTCTACCACAATCAGATGGACCTGCGGGGATTGGCGGCGCTGGCGAGCCGCGTGCTGTCGCTTCTCGGAAATCCGGAAAAACACGGGCAGGACGGGCTCGAGCTTTTCGGCGTGTCGCGCATCTGCGAGCGGCGCGGAGAGTGCATTCGCGCCCGCGGGCTTTACGAGCGTTCCATCGCCTCCGAACTGCCGACGGAAACGGATCGCGCGGCGCGACGGTCGCTTGCAGTGTTAGCGAAGCGCGAAGGAGATCTCGCCCGAGCGTGCGAGCTATGGGAAGGCATGCTCGGGAATTCGCGCGAGGGCCTCGAAGCCTACGAGCAACTGGCGATCTATTACGAGCACCGCGCGCGCGAACCGCATCGCGCGGCGGCACTGGTGCGCAGCGCGCTCGCAGAATTGCGCAAGGCCAACCGGCTGGGGACCGTCGCGGCGAGCGTCCATCGACGGCAGCGCGCCCGATTCGAAAGGCGTCTGGTGCGGCTCGAACGGAAGGCCGGGAGGGCGCTGCTCGACGCTCTCGAAGCGGAATCGCAGGTGAACCAGTGAAACCGCTCGAAGGAAAGATCGCTGTCGTGACTGGAGCGAGCCGGGGCGTGGGAAAAGGAATTGCGCTCGGGCTTGGCGAGGCCGGGGCGACGGTCTATGTGACGGGCCGAACGACGGAAGAGGGTCACGGCCCCGAGAAACTGCCCGGTACGATCCACGCAACAGCTGAGGAGGTATCTGCGCTGGGCGGCAAAGGAATCGCGCTCCGCTGCGATCACCGCAACGACCAAGAGACAAAGGCTATTTTCCAGCGAGTTATTGCCGAGACAGGCCGGATCAACATCCTGGCGAACGCGGCGTGGGGCGGCTACGAGGGAATGATCGAGAATGGAGAATTCACGTGGACCCAGCCCTTCTGGAAACAACCGCTTTGGCGATGGGACCCGATGTTCGATGCAGGTGTGCGCGCCTGTTTTGTCGCGAGCGCCATCGCCGCCCGGACGATGGTAGCGCAGAAGAGCGGGTTGATCGTGAACGTCTCCTTCTGGGCCAGTCAAAAACATATCGGTAATGTGGCATACGGGGCAGCAAAGGCTGCGACAGACAAGATGACGCGCGATATGGCCGAGGAGTTGCGCGCCTACAATGTCGTCGTTGTTTCCTTGTACCCGGGCCTAGTCAGAACGGAGGGCGTCATGAGATTTGCGCAGTTCCTCGACCTGTCAAATTCAGAGTCACCCCGGTTTATCGGGCGCACGGTGGCGGCTCTGGCGGGCGATCCCGAGATCGTGCAACGAACAGGGCAAGTCTTGGTGGCCGCTCAACTGGCGGCCGGTTACGGCCTTGCTGACATCGACGGCAAACGACCGAAACCATTGACTTTGGATAGCGTTCGATAGAAGAGGCCTTCCCGTTTCTGGCGGAATCCCCGGCGGCCACGGGAGAATCTAATCCAGGAAACGCGGGAGGCAAATTCCATGCAAGAATCGGATAGCACGGCCGCACAAAGAGCGAGAATCTTGGAGGCGAGTATGACGGCTGGAATAACCGACCCCTATCTTCGCGAGCAACTCGAACAACGTCGCACAGAACTGCAGACGGCTATCTCGTCCATCCCGGCAACGGAGGCCCATGCGTCGGCAACTCCTCTGGTCGAGCTTCTTCATGACGTGGATTCTGCGGTCCAGCGAATGAACACGGGAACCTACGGAATTTGCGAAGCCTGCCACGAATCCATAGAAAAGGAACGGTTGATTGCCGATCCGCTGGTGCGCTTGTGCCTGGATCACCTGACCGGAGAGGAACAGCGCGCGCTCGAGCGGGACCTTGAACTTGCGGCGCGCGTCCAGCGCGGACTCTTACCGCAAACGGACGTCCGGTTTCGCGACTGGCGCACTCACTATCATTACAAACCGGCGGGAGTCGTGAGCGGCGACTACTGCGACGTTATTTCTCCTGCGAATCAAGACGGGAAGCTGATTTTTCTGCTCGGGGACGTGGCAGGCAAGGGCGTAGCGGCGTCGCTGCTGATGACTCACTTGCACGCTATGTTCCGCAGTCTTTCACGCATCGGGCTAGAACTGGATAAATTGCTCGAGATGGCCAACCGCCTCTTCTGCGAGAGCACACTTGCGGGACAGTACGCAACGCTCATCTGCGGGCAGGCCAGCCGATCCGGCGAAATCGAAATAGCCAGCGCAGGCCACTTTCCCGCGCTACTTGTCGCTGAGGAGGGCGTGAAGGAGATCAACGCGACCGGACTTCCGCTAGGAATGTTTTCGACGAGTCGCTACACCGCCGAGCGAGTGCACCTCAAGCCGCGCGACAGCTTGCTTCTCTACACCGACGGCATCGCGGAGGCGAACAGCCTCGCCGGACAAGAATATGGAATCGGAGGGCTGTCACGCGCGGCTCGCCAGCGGCATGGCTTGGCGCCGAGAGAGCTGGTCGCAGCGTGCCTGGACGACGTCAAACAGCACACCTCGGGCACGCCGCAAGCCGACGACCAAACGCTGATGGTGATTCAGCGGACCGGCTCGCCAGCCAACGACTGAAATGTTCCTCGGACACTTCGGGGTGGCGCTGGCAGCCAAGAAAACCGCGCCGAAGGCTTCGCTCGGGACGCTCGTGCTGGCGGCACAGTTTGCGGATCTGCTGTGGCCGATCTTGCTGCTGAGCGGCCGGGAAGAGGTGCGCATCACGCCGGGAATCACGCGGATGACGCCGCTCGATTTCGTGTCGTATCCCTGGTCGCACAGTCTATTGATGCAGATGGTGTGGGGCGTAGCGCTCGGCGCAGCGT
>DATLWP010000024.1:0-4849 GCA_035576265.1 Candidatus Polarisedimenticolia bacterium | reverse complement strand
TTGAATCTTATCGCCCGGCTTCTTCAGCCATTTCGTGATGGTGCCTTCAAAAATGCTTTCGCCCATCTGGGGCATGATCACGTCGACAGCCATGGTAGTCTCCTCGGATTTCTAAACTCAAACGGCACGGAGGCATTCTTCGTGCCAGACTCCCGGAATTTCTTCCAGTGTGTAGATTTCGTCGCCGCCGTGAAAGAATTCGACGGTCTTCACCTTGGCAACGCGGTCGGCGTAGTCAATCTGTTCGGGCTCGAGTTCGTTGTGGTACTGTCCCTCGTCGAGAAAACTCTCCAGGAAGGCGCGGTCTGCAATCCGGACTTCGGACCCCACTTCGAACTCAGCGTTGTTCGGCCCCTTCGTTTTTCCCAAGGCGCACACCCCTCTCTTTGTCGAACTAGTATTTTGCCAATTCCCGTGCGGCAGCGGCAACCTTTTCGACGCTGGGCAGGTAACTTTCTTCCAACGGAGGAGCATAAGGGACGGGAGTATCGGGCGCCGTGACGCGCGCGATAGGCCCGTCCAAATCCTCGAACGCGCTCTCGCACACGATGGCGGCGATTTCTCCTGCGATGCCGCCGGTGCGCGTGTCCTCATGAGCGATGAGCAGCTTGTTGGTCTTCTTCACTGAGGCGAGGATCGTATCGCGATCGAGCGGCATAAGAGTCCGCAAGTCGATTACTTCCGCCTCGATCCCTTCGTTGGAGAGCATCGCAGCGGCGTCGAGCGACGTATGCGCCGTGGCCGCGTAGCTAACGATCGTGAGATCGCGGCCCGCGCGTCGCACGGCCGCTTTGCCGATCGGCACGGTGAAATCGTCCGCCGGGACCTCTTCCTTGATCCGCCGGTAGAGAAACTTGTGCTCAAAGAACAGAACGGGATTGTTGTCGCGGATCGCGGATTTAAGCAGACCCTTGGCGTCGTAGGCCGTCGAGGGGTAGACGACCTTCAGCCCCGGCGTGTGCACGAAAAGCATCTCCGGGCTCGCCGAATGAAACGGGCCTCCGTGAACGCCGCCGCCGGAGGGGCCGCGCAGAACCATGGGCACAGGAGCGCCCCAGCGGTAATGGGACTTGGCCGCGAAGTTGGTCACCTGATTGAAGCAGCAGGCGATGAAGTCGATGAACTGCATTTCGGCCACGGGCCGCAAACCAAGATAGCTCATGCCGCAGGCCGCGCCGACGATAGCTGTCTCGCTGATGGGCGTGTCGATCACGCGCTCTGGACCGTATTTCGCGAGCAGCCCTTCGGTCACCTTGAAGGCCCCGCCGTAAACGCCGATGTCTTCGCCGATGGCCACGACGGCCGGATCCCGCTCCATTTCCTCGAAAAGCGCCTGGCGAATGGCTTCGAGCAGTGTGATCTCGGGCATCGTCAGCGCCTCCGCCGCTTATGACGGTGCGGCCTGGCGGGAGGTTTCTCCCGCTGTTCCTGCTCAAACGACCGATCTTTCGGGCCTCGGCCAAAGGGAACGCGCAAAGGAGGTGCCTCGGCGATATCCGATGGGGCGGCCGGTTTTGTCGGAGCCTTGGGAGCGGGGGGCTGCTTCGCGCTCGGCGCCGCGCCTTTAAACCCACCGAAGTCCGGCACTTTCCAGATCGCTTCGACGCTCGATGCGGGCGGCAGCAATTCCTTTTTTGGGCGGTGCCATTCGGCTTCGATCGTGTGGCAGCCGTCGCAGTAGACTCCTTGCGCCGCCAGTTCGGGCGGCGGCATCGGGGATTCTTCCGCAAACTTCTGATCTTCATCGAGCTCCCGCTCGATTCGCGCGTCGATCTCGGACTTTTTCTCGGCGTCCCAGAGGTTGTGTTCGTTGAGATAGGCTTCGTAGCGGGCGATGGGGTCGCGCGCCTTCCAGTATTCGAACATCGCCTTTGGGACGTAGTCGGCCGGATCGTGCTGCGCGTGTCCCTTCATGCGCATGGTTTTCGCTTCGATGAGCACGGGGCCGCGGCCGGCGCGGCATTCCTCGACGGCTTGCTTCGCGGTCTGGTACACGGCGATGACGTCGTTTCCGTCCACGATCCTGCTCGAAATCCCGTAGGCCAGGGCTCGATCGGCCAAATTCTTCACCGGCACCTGGCGGGAGACGGGCGTCGAATAGGCCCACTGGTTGTTCTCGAGAACCAGCACGAACGGCGCGCGTTGCGTGGCCGCCAGGTTCAGGCCCTCGTGAAATGCTCCCGTCGAGCTTCCGCCGTCGCCAATCCAGGTCATCGCCACGATCTTCTGGCCGAGGTAGCGTCCGGCCATCGCCACGCCAGTCATCACGGGGATCAGATCGCCGAGCATAGAGATGGGCGAGACAATGTGCCGGACTTTCAGGTCGCCGAAATGGCTCGTGCCGTCCTTGCCCTGAGTGGGCGAGGTGTAGCGCGCCATGTGTTGCGTGAAGATATCCCGCGGCTTGCATCCCTTTACCAGCAGCGACCCGATATTGCGGATCATGGGAGCCATCCAGTCGCGCGGCTCGAGCGCGTAGGCCGTACCGATCGAGGTCGCTTCCTGCCCGAGACTCGAGTAGAGGCCTCCGACAATCTTGTTCTGCCGGAAGAGCCGCACCATGCGGTCTTCGAGCCGGCGATTGAGTTGCATGAAGTAATAGAGCTCAAGATGCTGTTCGGGTGTAAGCGCTGTGGTCATATGTCGCGTCGTTCCTTGCAGCAACCGCTGCTTTTCTTGTTGCAGGGCAGGCAAGCCAGCCGCATGCCTCAGACTATCGCTGCTATCGGGTGCCCGGCAAGAATTTCCAGGAGATCCTCGGGCGGTACCGGATGAAGTCCGCGGCTGAATACTTCCCCAAAATGCGCGACGAGGCGCTCGCGGACTTCCCGGACCGGGACCGTGCGGCCCAGCGCGCGTTCGAGAGACGTGACGCGTCTTCCGGCAATGCCGCAGGGCACGATCAAGTCGAAAAAGCGCAGATCGGTTGAGACATTGTAGGCGAAGCCGTGCGACGTGACCCAGCGGCTGAGATGCACGCCGAGCGCCGCCAGTTTTTCTTCACCCGATGGCGTGTCGACCCACACGCCACGGCGGCCCTGGGCGCGCCGGGACGCAAGGCCGAGATCCGCCGTCGCGCGGATCATCAGCTCCTCGAGCTGCTCCACGTACCAGCGGATGTCGCGGCGGTGCTCCGCCAGATCGAGGATCGGATAGCCGACGACTTGGCCGGGGCCGTGATAGGTGATGTCGCCGCCGCGATCGGTCGAGTGGAGCTCGACGTTCATCTCTTTCAGGACGCGCTCGCCGGCGCGCAAATGCTCTCGGTTTCCGTTGCGGCCGAGGGTTATTACGTGCGGATGCTCGCAGAGCAGCAGAACGTCGGGAATGGCGCCCGCCTTGCGCGCCTCCACAATCTGCCGCTGCAAATCGCACGCCGGAGCGTATGCGATTCTCCCCCAGTCCACCACCCAGCAGATTTTTTTGGGTTGTTTCACGCGCCCCTCGAAACCCAGGCGTCTCGCACCGCGGGGTTAGAAGTTTATTGTAAGGCCGCGCACGGCATTGAAGGCATCGCCCATCGCTTCCCAGACCGTGGGGTGCGCGTGGATCGTGGCTGCCATGTCGTCGAGCGTGGCCTCGAGACCGAGCGCGGTCACCGGCTCCGCGATAATTTCCGTCGCGAGCGGCCCGATCGCGTGAACGCCGAGAATCTCGCCGTATTTTGCCTCGGCCACAACCTTGATAAAGCCTTCGTGACGGCCAAGGATGGTTGACTTGCTGTTGCCGAGGAACGGGAACTTTCCTGTCTTGACCTCGAAGCCGGCGTCGCGGGCTTGCTTTTCGGTGAGCCCGACCGAGCCAATTTGCGGCTCGCAGTAGGTGGCGTTCGGGCAGCGCTTGCGGTCGAAGGGCTGCACATCCTTCCCGGCCATGCGGCCCACGGCGATGATGCCTTCCATCGAAGCGGCGTGCGCGAGTTGAGGGAGCCCGGCGACGATATCGCCGATAGCGTAAAGGTGCGGCTCCTCCGTTTCCATAAACGCGGTCGTGTGCACGAAGCCGCGCTCCACCTTGGCTTTCGTTTTTTCGAGGCCGACGTTTTCGGTGAGCGGGCGCCGTCCCACGGCTATGAGGACCTTTTCCGCGCTGACCGTCTGCGATTTGCCCGTTTTGTCCTTGTAGGTGACGCTCGCGCCGTTTGCGCCCTTTTTCACGGATTCCACGGCCGCCTCGACCTCGACGCGAATTCCTTTCTTCTTGAAGGCTTTCAAGAGCTCCGCGGAGATTTCCTCGTCCTCGAGCGGCACGACTCGTGGCAGCGCTTCGAGCAGCGTCACTTCGGCGCCGAATGTGCGGAAGATCGAGGCGAACTCCACGCCCACGGCGCCGCTGCCCACCACGACGAGCGACTTCGGGATGTCTTGCAGATTGAGAACCTCGCAGTTGGTCAGGATCGTCTTTCCGTCGATCTCCACTCCGGGAAGAGAGCGCGCCTCGGAACCCGTTGCGAGTATCGTGTAGGTGGTTTCCAGCTCGGTCGTCTTGCCGTCTTTCTCGACCGACACGCGTCCCGGACCGGCGATGCGCCCCCATCCGGTGATCGACTCGACCTTGTTCTTCTTGAACAGCGCAGCGATCCCGAGCGAGTGCTTCTTCACGATCTTGTCCTTGCGGGCGAGGATGGCCGGCCAGTTGACCTTCACCTCTTTTACTTCAAAGCCAAATTCCTCGGCGCGCTGGAACGAGTCGTAGATGTCCGCATGATGCAAGAATACTTTGGTGGGAATGCAGCCCACGTGCAGGCAAGTGCCGCCGAGAAAAGCATCCTTCTCGACGACCGCGGTTTTTAACCCCCACTGGCCGGCGCGAATCGCGGCGACATAGCCGCCCGGCCCGCTCCCGATGA
>DATLWP010000023.1:0-1508 GCA_035576265.1 Candidatus Polarisedimenticolia bacterium | reverse complement strand
GTATGGCTGTTCGCCATTTAAAGTGGTACGTGAGCTGGGTTTAGAACGTCGTGAGACAGTTTGGTCCCTATCTGCCGTGGGCGTTGGAAGTTTGAGGGGGGCTGCTCCTAGTACGAGAGGACCGGAGTGGACGCACCTCTGATGTACCGGTTGTCACGCCAGTGGCAGTGCCGGGTAGCTATGTGCGGAAGAGATAACCGCTGAAAGCATCTAAGCGGGAACCTCGCCTCAAGATGAGACTTCCCGGAGGCTTGACCTCCCTGAAGGGTCGTCCTAGACCAGGACGTTGATAGGCAGGATGTGCAAGGGCTGCGAGGCCTTGAGCTAACCTGTACTAATTGCCCGTGCGGCTTGACCCTATAACCGTGAGCAAAACGGTTGAGGAGCGCGCAATTTCGCGCCCAGACTTCACTTCATTCCGAATCGCGGCTTGCGCCGAAGCGGAGGAATCCGCCGCAGGGGCGAGCCCAGAGTCAATCTGGCGGCCATAGCAGCCTGGACCCACGCCTTCCCATCCCGAACAGGACCGTGAAACGGGTTTGCGCCGATGATAGTGTGCATTCGCACGCGAAAGTAGGTTACCGCCAGGCCATATGCAGTAGGAAAAGCCCGGCCTCGAAGGAGGACCGGGCTTTTTTGTTTTGTTGACGGCCGTAAACTTAATTCCCGCCGTCGCGACCCGCGCCGCGCTATCGCGGACAGCCTTTCGATAGACTGTCGAAAATGAACACGAAAGCGCTCCGCTTCAAGGTGAGCGTTTACCCTGCGCTTGCGCTGCTGGCGGCGCTCGCGCTGTTCTCGGTGCTCCTGGTCCGGCATCAACGCAACGAAGCCTTGGCCGAGGCCACGCGACACGTGACGCAGCTCTCGGAGATGCTGATCCGCAGCACGCGCTTCGCGATGCTCCAGAATCAACCCGAGTACGTTCACCGCATCATTCAGGATGTAGCGCGTCAGAACAATATCGAGAAGGTGAGGATCTTCAGCAAGGATGGAGTCATCATCGACTCGACCTATCAGCCCGAGCTGGGGATGAAGGTCGACCGCAGGGCGGAAGGATGCTCTCACTGCCATCGGACCGACAAGCCCGTGCAGCAGGTTCCGCGTAGCGAGCGCGCAAGAATGTTCGTTACGCCTGGCGGCAGACCGATGCTCGCGAGCATGGAGGTCATCCGCAACGAGCCGTCGTGCTACAACTCCGCATGTCATGTGCATAAGAGCTCTCAATCGGTGCTGGGAGTGCTCGATATCGTCTACTCCATCGACGAGATCGATAACGCCACGCACCGCAGCGTCGCAGTCATCGGCGTGCTTCTGCTCGGGTTGGTGGTGCTCGCCTCCTTCCTCATTAGCCTACTGGTTCACCGTCTGATCTATGTTCCGTTGCGCGATCTCGAATCTGGAGCGAAGCGCATTGCGGCAGGAGATCTCGAGCAGGCAATTCCGGTCCGCAGCGAGGACGAGCTCGGGCAGTTGGCCTCGTCCTTCAACTCGATGACCGCAGCGCT
>DATLWP010000022.1:0-3125 GCA_035576265.1 Candidatus Polarisedimenticolia bacterium | reverse complement strand
CAGGATCGCCCCAGCCGAGCGTGGCGGTGATGAGGCCGCCCAGGCCGGTGATGTGCGCGGAGGTAATGTGGTTCTGTTCGGCGAATTCGGTTAGGCCCGAGACCAGCTCGTCGCCGGCGCCGAAGCTGACCTTGTAGGTTTTCGATGTCGCGGTGGCAAGCTCTTCCACCCTCATTTTCGGCGCGAGGCCCTTGGCCGTGATCGGAGCGGGACGTACATAGCCCGGGGGCAGCGGCCTTTGCGGTGGTTGCTGCGCGCTGAGGGAAGTCGCGGCGGCGAAAACGATTCCCGCAGCCGGTAGGAGGGATAACACGAGGGCGCTGCGAGTGGTTCGAATCATGGGAAGCTCCTTAGAAGGGATTTGCAGTTGCCGTGCCGAGCCGCTTTCCTTTGCTCCATTCCTCCATGCGATTTCATACGGCCGCTTTTGGCCTGCCGCGATCCCCGCCGGCGGCGCTTTCGATCTCGGCGTTGATCTCGCCGCCAATGAGGAAGGCCAAGCCTGCTACGTACAGCCAAATCAAGAGAATCATCACCGCGCCGAGCGAACCATAGGTCGTGCTGTACGCGTTGAAGAAGTGCAGGTAGCCGCGGAAACCGAGCGAAGCGGCCAGCCACAGCAGCGCACCGAATAAGGAGCCAGCACTGATCCAGCGCCACCGGCGGCGTTCCAGGTCCGGACCGTAATAATAGATCAATGAAAACGAAGTTGCCACGAAGAGCACGGCGATGGGCCACTCGAGCCACCTCCATAGAACGACAATGATGGGCTCGAGGTGGAACACGCTCCCCGCCCAATCCACGAAGCGGCCTCCCAGAAGCGCCACCCCCAGCGCGAACACCACGAGAACCGAGTTGCAGAGCGTCAGCCCGAGTGCAATTGCCCGAACTTTCAGCCACGAACGAGTCTCGCGGGCGCGATAGGCGAGATTCAAGCCCGCCATCATCGAAGCGATGCCGCTGGTGGAGAACCAGAGGCCCACAACAATGCCGAAGACGAGCTTTCCTCCGCCGGCGTGCGCAGCCAGTTCGTCGGTGACACGGCTGAGCAGCCGGAAGGCCGACGGCGGAAAGAAGCGGCCGAGATGAGCCAGCAAACTGTCCTGCAAATGCGCGCTTTGCGATGCAAACAGGCCGAATAGCGTCAGCATAAACAGCATCAGGGGGAAGACTGCGAGCAAGAAATCGAAGGCCAGCTCGGAGGCGCGGCCGAGAAGATCGTTCTTGTAAATCCGGTGAGAAAGCCTGCGGGCGAACTGCCGGGGAGTCAAACCGCCGAAACTCCAATGCGGCGAAGGGTTGCGTCGCGTGACCGTGACGGGAGGCGGCATATATTCGGGCGTTTGGCAGTGGACTCGCCCGCGAAATTCTATCGCAAAGCAGCGACTGGATTCGCCTGAAACAAATTCTGGAAGCGGAACCGCGGCCAAGCGGCTTCGTGCGTTCCGGATTGGGCCCCGCTGTCGCTTGCATTTGACGAATGCAGCGGCACGCAGCCTAGTTGCGCAAGAAATGCGGAATGCCTACCATGGATGAACATGAAAGACTTCGTGCCGCACCCACGGCTGCGCAACGCCCATCTGATGACCATTGCCGCCGCTTTCTGGAGGCGGCGCTTTCCGCGGTTACCCGCGAGCGTTTCGCGGCTTTTCGAGGTTGAGCCTGGAACGCAGGTGCGCGGTGAATGTCACTGGCAAGAGCAGCCGGGAAAATATCCCACGCTCGTGCTGCTGCACGGCCTCGAGGGGTCGAGCGAATCGGCGTACATCCTCGGCACGGCGGAGAAAGCAGTTCTCGCGGGCTTCAACGTGGTGCGGCTGAACCAGCGCAATTGCGGCGGCACGGAGACGCTGACCGCCACCCTGTATCACTCGGGCCTGAGCGGCGATATCCGCGCGGTCGTGCGCGAACTGATTGAGCGCGATCGCTTGCCGGAAATTTTCGCCGCGGGGTTCTCGATGGGTGGCAACCTCGTGCTGAAGATGGCCGGCGAGTTCGGGGATGCGGCGCCACCGGAGTTGCGCGCGTGCGTGGGTGTGGCTCCCGCGTTCGACTTGGCGCGATGCGCCGACGCTCTAGCAGAGCCGCGGAATTTTCTTTACGAAGGGCATTTCGTGAGGAGCTTGAAGCGGCGGATGCGGCACAAGGCGCGGCTTTTCCCCGAGCGGTATGCGGCTGCGGCGCTCAATGGGGGAATGCGCGGCGTCCGCACGGTGCGCGAATTCGACGACGTAATCACTGCGCGTTTCTGCGGGTTCCGCGACGCGGACGACTATTACGCGCGGTCAAGCGCCGCGCGCGTGATTGCCGCGATCCGAAGACCTACCTTGATTGTGACCGCGCAGGACGATCCGTTCGTTCCCTTTGCGACGTTCGAGCGCGAGGAGGTTCGCGGGAACCCGAACATTCGATTGATCGCGCCGCGATACGGCGGCCATTGCGGATTCATCGCGCAGGAAGGCGGCGACGAACGCTTCTGGTGCGAGGCGCGCATCGTGGAGTTTTGCCGCGGGCATTCGAACGCTTTCGGCTCGCAGTGATTCGCGAGCGGATCAGAACTCGACGAAAAGGAGAGATTGCTCGTCGTCCTGGTATCGCGCTTCGCGCACCGGGACTCTCCGGAATGACACCGGCAGACGGTTTCGGGGCTACCCGCTAAAGCTGCGATGCGCCGATCCGCATCTCCGTTCCAGCCCGCTAGATGCGCTCGAGGAGCGTGGCGATGCCCTGGCCGACTCCGATGCACATCCCGGCCAGCGCGTACCGGGCTTTCGTGCGCTTGAGCTGCAGGGACGCCGTGAGAACCAGGCGCGCGCCGCTCATTCCCAGCGGATGGCCAAGAGCAATCGCACCGCCGTTGGGGTTCACCTTCTCACAGTCGTCGGGCAGGCCGAGGCCGCGAAGGACCGCGACGGATTGCGAAGCGAAGGCCTCGTTCAGCTCGAACCAGTCGATGACGTTCAGCGATATCTTCAGGCGACCGAGGAGCTTCTGCACCGCAGGAATCGGGCCAATTCCCATCACGCGCGGCTCAACACCCGCCGTCGCCACGCCGAGCACGCGCGCCACAGGATGCAAGCCGAACCGCGCCGCCGCGCTCTCCGACGCGACGAACATCGCGCATG
>DATLWP010000021.1:0-2311 GCA_035576265.1 Candidatus Polarisedimenticolia bacterium | reverse complement strand
GAAGCGCTCGAAGCCTCCCGCAAGAAATAGACGATTCGGACATCGAGCGAAAACCGTGTGCGCATCCGGCACAGGGCTCTACACCGCGCGCCGCAGCATTGAAATCTTCCTCGTGATTTTCTCTTAGCAGGAATTCTTGTTGTCGACGCGCCGACAGAAAATTTCTTTCGCCCCGACGCCTTACGGAATTTCCGCGCACCGCACCGCGATGGAACTCATTCGCCGGTGCTGCGCGTCCGCAAAGCCCGCGGCTAACACTCCTGAATTCAACTCGATTTCGCACACAGTCTTGACGCGTTTTACGATCTATTGATCGATCGCACGATTGACATACTACGGATTGATCGATAAGATGCTCGGGGGCTTTTGAAAATGGAAAAGGCAAAAGTCAAAGTCTCTCCCAAATTTCAGATCGTGATCCCCAAAGCCATACGCTCCGAGCTCAAGATCGCGCCGGGACAGGAGCTCCTCATCTATTCCGTCGAGGGCTCACTTCGCCTCGTGCCTCACCGTTCCATTAAGGAACTCCGCGGCATCGCCAAAGGGATGAGATGGAAAGACGAGTACCGTGACCACTCGGAGCGCTTCTGACCTCTACCTCGTCGACTCCTCCGGCTGGCTCGAGTATTTGACCGAAGACTCGAAGGCCTCCGCTTTCGCCCATTACCTCGAGGCCGAGGCCGCCGTGCTCGTCCCGTCGCTGGTCCTCTTCGAGGTCTGTAAGCACCTCGCCAAGCATCGCGGGCGCGACTTGGCCGACCGCTTCGTCTCCCAGGCACTCCACCGCCGGGTCGTCCCGTTCGACGATACGATTGCCCTTGCGGCCGCCAGCCTGAGCCTCGACCATCGCCTGACGACGACGGACGCCATCATCTACGCCACCGCTCGCGTCTTCCACGCCCAACTCGTCACCGCCAACACTCGCTTCCGCGGCCTCCCCGGCGTCATCATTCCGTAAGAGTCGGCGCCAAAATGGGATTTACGAAACGTGCTTTCGGCGAGAACCGAGTGCGAACTAGGCGGCGCCATCCGGCGCTGCCTGTTTCCGGATGACGCTCCAGCTGCGCCGCGCTCCGCAACTCTGAGTACGCGCACTGTCTACGCGAACAACCGGATGAAATCGTCCTGGGATCGTGCTACGGTAATTGGCGGTTGTCAGCATGATGCAGAACATTGAATTCGATGGGGAGGGGACGGCGAGTCCTCGGTTTCGCCTCTGTCTCCCCCCAGCCGTCTTCTCAGCCCGGTACACCCGCGCGAACAGAAATCGAGCTAACTCATTGAAAACAAAGACTCGGGGCCAGTCCAGCCCGGTACACTTTTGCGGCTGCCGCGAGGCTCGGTTTCGACTCCAAACTTAGAACATGGAAAACATCCAGATCACGCTGCCCGACGGCGCAACACGCGAAGTGCCTCGCGGCACCACCCCTGCGCAGATCGCCGCCCAGATATCGCCGCGCCTCGCCAAGGAAGCGCTCGTCGCCCGCGCCGATGGCGAGCTGATCGACCTCTCGCAGCCGCTCGACCAAGACGCCAAGCTCGCCATCCTCACGGCCAAGGACCCGGACGCGGTGCAGGTCTTCCGCCACTCCGCAGCGCATCTGCTCGCCGCCGCCGTGCTCGAGCTCTATCCTGATGTCAAGCTCGGCGTCGGCCCGCCGATCGACACCGGCTTCTTCTACGAATTCCTGCGCGACCACCCGTTCACGCCCGAGGACCTCGAGAAAATCGAGGCCAAGATGCGCGAGCTGGCCGCGAAAGATATCCCCAACGAGCGCAAGATGATTCCCAAGGCCGAGGCGCTCGATCTCTATCGCCAGAGCCGGCAGGAATTCAAATGCGAGCTTATCGAGGAAAAAGCAATTGAGCCGATGGTGTCGTTCTACACCACCGGAAAATTCATCGATTTCTGCCGCGGCCCGCACATCCCCTCCACCGGGCGCATCAAGGCCTTCAAGCTGATGAACGTCGCCGGCGCCTACTGGAAAGGCCGGGAAGGCAATCCGCAGATGCAGCGGATTTACGCCGCCTGCTTCGTCGAGCAGAAGGAGCTTGACGATTATCTGCACAAGCTCGAGGAAGCCAAGCGCCGCGACCACCGCAAGCTGGGAGCCGAACTCGACCTCTTCAGCATCGAGGACGAAGCTGGCCCGGGGCTGATCTTCTGGCATCCGAAAGGCGGCATCATCCGCCGCCAGATGGAGGACTGGCTCCGCGCGGAACTGCTTCGCCGGGGCTACGATCTCGTTTTCACGCCGCATATCATGCGGCTCGACCTCTGGCAGACCAGCGGCCACGCGAATTTCTACCG
>DATLWP010000020.1:0-6951 GCA_035576265.1 Candidatus Polarisedimenticolia bacterium | reverse complement strand
CCCCCAGCGCCGCCCGGCAATCTTCCGGCATACGTAGTTTCCACAATAGAAATCGAAGCCCGATTCATGCTAGCGTGGGTCGTTTTTCTTGCCCGCGCGGACGCCACCGGGCGCAGGCAAGACGCGAAGTAACCACCGCGTGGCGCACACACGACCGCCGTGTCTTCAGCGCGGTCGCAAGGAGAGGACGTGCCGAACCGTCACGTGACGATCCGACAAGGATCGTCATCCCGAGCGACCAGCGGGAGCCGAGGGGCCTCATTTCTAATCGACACTCCGGCGATTAGAAACGCGCCTAACTCTTTGAAACGAAAGGAGGGCAACCCATTCTAATCGACACTCCAACGACGCTCGGAGACGCACGGACTCCGAACCCTTTTCCGGGTCGAGTTTCCAAATGCGGATTCCCTCGTCGCTTGAGCATCGTCCTGCCCGTTGCAAGCCATCACCGGACGCGTGCCCAGGCGGCCCGTCTGGGGCGACATACGCCCCGCGGATCAAGCACAGTGGCGGTCCCAGCCAGATCGCTACTTCTGGACCATTTCGACGTCGAGCTGGATCGCGATGTCGTCGCCTACCATGCCGGGGTCCGCGCTGACGCCGAAGTCCTGGCGGTTGATGTGCGTGCTGGCTGCGACGCCGCGCCGCGTGCCGCCCATCGCCTTGATCGGCGCGGTGAGGCCGGAGACGTCGAACGTGACTTCTTTGGTGACGCCCCGGATAGTCAGGTCGCCGGTCATCTTCATGGAGCCGTCGGCTTCCTTGACGATCTTGGTGGACTTGAAGGTCATGGTGGGGAATTGGGCGGCGTTGAAGAAGTGCTCGCTCTTAAGATCGTTGTCGCGCATGGTGACGCGGGTGAACAGGGAATCGAGAGGGATCGTGGCCTCCACGCTCGATTTCGTAACATCGTCGTCGTCGATCACGACCGTGCCGTTGACCTTCGTGAATTCTCCCTGGACATTCGAGATTCCCAGGTGCCGCACCGTGAACTGCGCGTTTGCGTGGTTCGGATCAATCTGCCATGTGGTCGTTGCCGCTGCCGCGGGGACCGCCAAAACCGCCGCCAATCCAAGAGCCATAAGCCAACTCTTCATCTAATGCCTCCTCGAAATTCGGTTGGGATTCAGATTCAATCGTCCCGCAATGCCCGATTAGACGCACCGCAGCCGCACTCGGGTTCCCCCGCGTACCGCAATTTTCAGGATGTTGCTCCGGGCTGGCCGGGAGTATATATCGAATTTCCGCAGCTGGATAGCACGGTTTTTCCGGCCGCGTTGACATCGCGGAATGCACATGCTAGGTTCCGCGACGGTCATGCACGAACGCGCTCGCGCCTCTCAAAAACGCATCGCCGTAATTCCCGGCGACGGCGTCGGCAAGGAAGTGATCCCCGAGGCCGTCAAGGTGATGAAATCGGCCGCGGCTGCCGGCGGCCGCGACATCGCGCTCACGGAGTTCGATTGGGGCGCGGATCGCTACCTGCGCGACGGTACTACGCTCCCCCCGGACGCTCCGGAGATGTTCCGCCGCGACTTCGACGCGATCCTGCTCGGCGCGCTGGGCGACCCGCGCACGCCCGAGAATCGGCACGGCGCCGACATTCTGCTCGGCCTGCGCTTCAAGCTCGACCTCTATGTGAATCAGCGGCCCTGCGTCCTGTTCGACCGCCGGCTCACGCCGCTCAAGGACCGCAGCGAAAGAGATATACGCTTTGTCGTTCTGCGCGAGAACACAGAGGGCCTCTACGTCGGCATGGGCGGTTTTTTCAAAAAGGGAACTGCGGACGAGATCGCCACACAGGAGGATGTCAACACCCGCAAGGGCGTGGAGCGCATCCTGCGCTACGCCTTCGAGTTTGCGCGGAGCCACGGATATCAACGCGTGTGCATGAGCGACAAAGCAAACGCTCTCGCCTTCGGGCACAATCTCTGGCAGCGCGTGTTCGCCGAAGTGCGCCGCGAGTATCCCGAGGTCGAAGCCAGCCACATGTATATCGACAACCTGCTGATGCAGATGGTTCGCGATCCCTCGCAGTTCCAGGTGATCGTCACCTGCAATCTTTTTGGCGACATCGCGAGCGACGTGGGCGCCGGACTCATCGGCGGGCTTGGGCTCGCGCCTTCGGGAAACATCCATCCGGGAGAAGTGTCCATGTTCGAGCCGGTCCACGGCTCGGCGCCGGACATCGCCGGGAAAAACATTGCGAATCCCATGGGGGCTGCGCTGGCCGCCGCGATGATGTTCGATTACTTGGGATGGTCCAGCGAAGCGCAGGCCATCGAAAATGCAGTTCGTGCCGCCATCCGCGAAGGGAAAACGACGCGCGACCTGGGCGGGCCCCTCGGCACGCGCGAGGTCGGCGATTGGCTCGCCAACAAGATCGCCAACGCTTAGAAACGAGCGGCAGAGCTGCAGATTTCGATGGGTTCCGTCTTGACAACTCCGCAAGCCTCCGTATACGGTATCTGTTTGCACTTCGAGCTTGGAAACCACTGGATGACCGCCCGGCTCTTCCGCTGGCGTCAATTCTGAGGTTCAGCACTCGACTGTTGAGATTACCGGGAGGAAAAGAAGCATGCCTCATAAACTGAAGAACATTCTTGCGCGCGTTCCGAGCGACATCGAGATCGCCCAGGGCGCAAAGCCCATTTCGATCGACCGGATCGCCGCGGAAGCAGGCATTCTCCCGGACGAGTTGGAGCTGTACGGCAAGACCAAGGCCAAGGTGCACCTTTCCGTTCGTGACCGCCTGAAGGATGTTCCCAACGGGAAGTATGTAGTGGTCACGGCGATCACGCCCACGCCCCTCGGCGAGGGCAAGACGACGACCACCGTCGGTCTCAGCCAGGCGCTCGGAGCGCATTTGGACAAGAAAGTGTTTACCTGCGTACGCCAGCCGAGCCAGGGCCCCACGTTCGGCATCAAGGGAGGCGCCGCCGGCGGAGGTTACAGCCAGATCATCCCCATGGAGGAATTCAACCTCCACCTCACAGGCGACATTCACGCCATCACCGCCGCCAACAATCTGCTGGCAGCCGCGATCGATACCCGCATGTTTCACGAGAACTCGCAGAAGGACGAATCGCTGTTCGGGCGGCTTTGCCCGCCCGCCAAAGACGGGAGCCGCCGGTTTTCTCCGGTGATGCTGCGCCGTTTGCGCAAGCTGGGGATTTCAAAAACCGATCCGAACCAGTTGACTCCGGAAGAGCGCAGCCGCTTCGCGCGTCTGGACATCGATCCGGACAGCATCACCTGGCGCCGGGTAACGGACACGAACGATCGGATGCTGCGCAAGATCACGATCGGGCAGGGACCGGAAGAGAAAGGCTTCCAGCGAGTGACCGGTTATGACATCTCCGTCGCCAGCGAGATCATGGCCATTCTCGCGCTGACCACGAGCCTCGCCGACATGCGTGAGCGCCTGGGACGCATGGTGATCGGCACAAACCGGGCCGGCGAGGCCATCACAGCCGATGATCTGGGCGTCGGCGGTGCCCTGACGGTGCTGATGAAGGACGCCATCTACCCGAACCTGATGCAAACTTTGGAAGGAACCCCCGCATTCGTCCATGCGGGACCATTCGCGAATATCGCGCACGGCAATTCATCGATCGTCGCGGACCAGATCGCGCTGAAGCTCGTCGGGCCGGACGGCTACGTCGTGACTGAATCCGGCTTTGGCGCCGACATCGGCATGGAGAAGTTCTTCAACATCAAGTGCCGGTACAGCGGCCTCATACCGAACTGCGTGGTCATGGTCGCCACCATCCGCGCGCTCAAGATGCACGGCGGCGGCCCGAAGGTCGTCGCCGGTACGCCGCTCGATCATGCCTACACCGAGGAAAATCTCGAGTTGGTCGAAAAAGGGTGCGCGAACCTGGTGCGAATGGTTCAGAACGCGCGCCGATTCGGGATTCCGGTGGTGGTGGGCGTGAATCGCTTCCAGTACGATACGCCGGCGGAAATCGAGCTGGTGCGCAAGATGGCCCTCGGGGCCGGCGCGAGCGACGCCGTGATGTCGAACCACTGGGCGGAAGGCGGCGCGGGAGCGGTAAACCTCGGCAAGGCAGTGATCGCGGCGTGCGAGAAGCCCTCGAAATTCGAATTCCTTTACCCGGTCGAGATGAGCATCAAGGAAAAGATTGAAACGATCGTCCAGAAAATGTACGGAGGAGCCGGCGTCGAATATCTGCCGGAAGCCGAAAAGAAGATCGCCCTGTACAACCGTCTCGGTTTCGACAAGCTGCCCATCTGCATGGCCAAGACCCATCTGAGCTTGAGCCATGATCCAAATCTGAAAGGTGCTCCGACGGGCTTCGTCGTTCCGGTGAGGGATATTCGAGCGAGCGTAGGCGCGGGGTTCCTCTATCCCCTGTTGGGCACGATGAGCACGATGCCCGGCCTCTCCACGCGTCCCGCGTACTACGAAATCGACCTGGATCTGCAGACCGGCCGAGTGATCGGACTCTCCTGAGCCGCGCCGGGCGGTGCGGAAGAGTTTCTGTTTACTCGGGTTTCAGTGCCATCCACCAACGCCGCACTGCGACGGCCGACCAGATAGCTTCGACGATACCGAATGGCCACGCGCCTTGCAAAAATCCGTACATCGATCCCAGCGCGCAGGAAACCGCAAACACCAGTACGAACCACGGGCTGCGTTTCTCCAAGGCGTAGCAGACCAGCATCGCGGTTACCGCGAATAGCCCAAAAAGCGTGAGTGGACTCACGAAGCCACCTGCGCCGTTCGCGCCCTAGGGACGATCAGGCTTTCTTCCCTTGCTTCGCGGCTGCGGCATCGATCGTCGCGGCCACTTGCCTGAAGACTGATTCCGCCTGCCTGACTGCCTTGTTCTCCCATTCGAATCGCCCCGCGACGGCCTGGCGATAGGCGGATGGGTCCGATGCTACCTGCCGAATGTTCGAGTCCGCGCACAGCAGAAACACCCGCATGGCGCTGGCCAGCAGCGAAGTGGCGGCGCCCAGGTCGGCGGCGACATTCGGATGCGCCATGCTCGCGGCATCGCTACACAGGCTGATGCCGGACGCCGCCGCGCGCGCCGCCGCGAGGGGCACCTCGATGGCCTTCCGAACGGCGGCGTCCACGGCGCGCTGACGTGTTTCGCGCTCGGCATCGGTAGCTTGCGGAAGTCTGGCGGTCGCCACGTAGGCGTTGAACGCCGCGATGTCCTCGTCGGCAAATTGCATCATGCGCTTCGATTCGCCGCGGACGTTTTCGAGGAGCGCCTCGAGCTTCGGAAGATTGCCTGTGAAGTCCTTTCTCCGGCCGCTCACCTTGAGCACTTTCGCCAGAAGCCCGAAAGCCAAACTCGCAGAAACCGCGGAGACCGAGACGCCAGCCGGCATCGGCTCCCCACTCGCCGCCGCGCTGCGAAAGTTCTCAAGTGTTGAGTCCCACACGTGACTTGGCATTGTGGACGGCTCCTTGTGCGCCGATGGGAACGCGAGCAGCCGAGAGCATCGCGTCACGGCGCACTTCGAACGGCCCTAGAGTAGCACTCGTCCGCTGCAGCGCCTCGGAATTGCACGCGTCTGTCGCCGGCTTGTCACCGCCATACCGCTAGGATAGAGTAGCCGACCTTACAGCGCGAAAGAGGAAGCCATGCGGGATGCTCGAACGATGAGGACGAAAGTGTTGATCCGCCGCGCGGCCATCGAAAGGCGAGTCCGCGAAGTGGCACGGCAGATCGCGCGCGATTTCAAGGGTCAGCGGGTTCATCTTGTCGGCGTCCTCAAAGGCGCTTGCATCTTTCTCTCCGATCTGGTCCGCGAGATTGACCTCGAGACCTCGATCGATTTCATCGCCGTGGCGAGCTACGGCAGGGGAAGGGAATCGACAGGCCAAGTGCGCCTCTTGAAGGATCTGGACAGCAGCATCGCAGGCCTGAACGTGATCCTGGTCGAAGACATTCTCGATACGGGTCTCACGCTAAGCTACCTATTGCGGGTCTTGCGCCAGCGCAGGCCGAAGACTCTTCGGGTGGCCGCGCTTCTTGACAAGCCCGCGCAGCGCCGAGAGGAAGTCCAGGCGGACTACGTCGGCTTCACAATCCCGAACGAATTCGTGGTCGGCTACGGTCTCGACTATGCCGAGCGATATCGCAATCTCAAAGATGTCTGCATCCTTCGCACCGCTTCTCGTTAGAGGCGGGTATCTCTCGATTCGCACGATTGGGCCATTCCTCCAGCGTGCTATGATCGCGGGGCGCGTGCCACAGCCGTGAAATCCACGATCCGCACTTCGCCCGCTGAGATTGCCCGGCTCATCGACCACACGCTACTAAAGCCGGAGGCCACCCGCGAGGCCATTCGAAGGCTTTGCCGGGAAGCGCTTCACTTCGGCTTTGCGGCGGTCTGCGTGAATCCCTGGAACGTTCCCGAGGCGGCGCGGTTGTTGCAGGGCAGCGGCGTGCGCGTGTGCGCGGTGGTGGGGTTTCCCTTAGGGGCGACGCTGCCCCAAGTGAAAATGTTGGAATCAGAGGAAGCGATCAAGCTAGGAGCACGGGAAATCGACATGGTCATCAACGTCGGCGCGCTGAAGTCCGGCGATGTCGAGAGCTTCGACGCGGACATCCGCGGCGTGGTCGACGCCAGCCATCGCGGCGGCGCGCTCTGCAAGGTGATCCTCGAGACCGCGTTGCTCACCAAGGAGGAGAAGATTCGCGGATCGCTCGCGGCCAAGACTGCCGGGGCCGACTTCGTGAAGACCTCGACGGGGTTTGGTCCCGGCGGCGCGACGGAGGAAGACGTTCGTCTGATTCGAGGCATCGTGGGCGGGGAGCTTGGCGTGAAAGCTGCCGGCGGCGTCCATACGCTCAAGGACTTTCGAAAGATGGTGGCGGCCGGCGCGACGCGCATCGGAACGAGTGCCGGAGTCAGGATTATGGAAGAGGCGGGCGCCACCGTGGAATCGAGCGGTTGATTACCCCT
>DATLWP010000019.1:0-15376 GCA_035576265.1 Candidatus Polarisedimenticolia bacterium | reverse complement strand
GCGGCGGCGACACCACCATCAACAACCCGGTCAGCGAGGAGACCATCCTCGATCTCGAGCGCGAGGCGTTCGTCAGCCTCTGCGGCGAGCGGAAGACGCTGGAGCGCATCGCGCACACACTCAAGACAGGCAAGCCTCTTCGGAATTAGCGTCGGATCTCGGCGATCGCTGCCCCTCTACAAAAGGGAGGAAAGGGCCGCGGAATCGCCGCACGTCACCGTGTGTTTCCACTACGGCTTTTCCAGTCGCAAATTCAGCGTGACAGTGTCGGTCGGCGAATCCGCATCAAATGTTCCGCAGCGGTACGAAGGTACTATTGCCCGCACCTGTTGCCCACCCCGAAAATCGCTACAGCGCGGTAAAAGCAGCCTTTGTTAGGGGGACGGCCCTGGGCCGTTGGTACTACCATGACGCCATCGAAGGACACGCTGGAACTCGGTAATCTGCCCAGTGAATCCACGGGCCCGCAAGGCGGCGTCCGGTCAAAGCAAGAGTCCGGTCAACTCCGCTCCGAAGCGGTTTCCCTCGAAGTGCCTCTCAAGGTGCACGGATCGCGCGTGACCGAAGTGGTGCGCGGGATCACGCCGCACACGGAGCCGTTTGAAGAGCAGTCCTCCACCATGATCGTTTTCCCGCAGGGCGGCGTGCTGAAAATGTCCGCGAAGCTGAGCGTTGGCCAGATGATGGTGATCACGAATTTGAAGTCTGGACAGGACGCGATTTGCCGCGTGTTGAAGGTTCGTCCGTACGGCAGTACTCACAGCTACGTGGAGATCGAATTCACGCAGCGCCAGCCCGGCTATTGGGGCGTTTATTTCTCCTCGGACGGACCGGAACTCGCGAAGAAGGTCGCGCCCGCATCGGTGCCCCCGGCTGCCACAGCGCCCGCTGCTTCGCCCGTCGCTCTTGCCGGTCCCGTTGAGCCGTCGGAGGAGACGGTGCCTTCGGCCGTGCACGCACCGGCTGCAAAGCCTTCCGATGCCAGCTCTATTTCCGGCGCCGCGACCCAAGCGAGCGCGCCCATCGAACGCCAGGCGCAGCCCAACTTGCCGGAATCGCGATTTGTCTCCCTCGGTTCAAAAGAAGAAGTGCTACCTGCCGCGTCAGCGACCAACGGCGCCAAGGCGCTTCCACTCATCGAGTACGAGAAAAGGGACCGCGCCGCCGAAGCCGACCGGAAGCGCGCGGCCGTCGATTTCCCCGCAGGGCCGCAGGCCACTGGCCTTCCGTCGGTCTCCATGGCCGAATTGCGAGGCGATGTTCCCGTTGCGCCGTTGCTGCCTTCTCGCGAGGGCGCACTGAGCGAAGACGTAGAAGTTTCGTCCTCCATCGCTCCAGAACCTTCACCCGAGCCGCCACTCAACTTGCAGCGCGTCGCAGCCGGAATTGAGTTGGGCACGTTGCGTCCCGTGCCGCGGGAAATGTTCGGCGTCCGCTTGGATTCAACGATCGGAAAAATCGCGGCAGAGCCTGAAGAAAAGGGCCGAAATTGGGTGTTGATAGCCGCCTGCGTTGCCGCTCTGTTGGCCGCCATCGGAGGCGGAATCTACTATTTCTATGGCCGACCCGCGCCCAGTCGCGCCGCAAGCTCAGATTCAGCAACTCCTCCCCCTGTTGCGTTGGATGCCAACCAAAATTCCGTCTCGGAGCCCGCGATTCCCAGCGCAACTTCGAGTTCCGCTCCGGTCACGCCGTTGAGTACGGTGAATCCGGCGCGTCCGATGGCGAGCGAGCGTGCCGTCCCGGTTCGACCGTCTGAGGCCGCCCCCGTGAATTCAAGCAAGGCGTCATCGCTCGCACAGGGCCAGTCCGGCGCGCCCGTGGAGCAGAAAAATGCGATCGCAATGCCCGACATGTCGAGCGCGTTGAACGCCCATCCGGTCTCCCCGCGGCCCGCGGGAACAAGGGAATTGGCCGCCCCGCCTTCGTTGGACGCCCGTGCGGCTTCCGGAAACACGATCGGCCAGGTTACAGGAATTGGCGCTCCTTCCATGAACCTGCCCGTGCCGGCCCCGCCTGCCCCGAAAGCTCCTCTTCGGGTCGGAGGCAATATCAAGCCTCCGCGCATGATTTCGTCCGTTCTGCCCGCGTACCCCACGATTGCCAGGCAGGCAGGAGTCGAAGGCAATGTAGTCATCGATACCGTGGTGGACAAGACAGGCGATGTAGCGTCGATGAAGGTTGTCTCAGGACCGCCGATGCTGCGCCAGCCGGCTCTCGACGCGCTGCGGCAATGGAAGTACGAGCCATCGCGGCTGAACGGCCAGCCCGTCGCTGTGGAGATGATCGTCACGATTCAGTTCCACCGTTAGCCTCGTTCGCCTTTAGCTTACCGTTGTATTGTCTACCGTATGATTCGCCGTGCACGGTTGCAATTTTGCCCTTGCTGGCATCCAATGGGAGTGTCTAGGAGGCGATAGAGCCTGCCATCTCGACTGAGGTGAGCCATGCGAGAAGCCGTGATCGTCAGCTCGGTGCGGACTGCAGTGGGCAAGGCGCCCAAAGGAGCGCTGCGCGCCACGCGGCCCGACGATCTAGCCGCGGTCACGATTCGGGAAGCGATTGCGCGGGCGAAGGGCCTCGATCCGAAAGACGTCGAGGACGTGATCCTCGGCTGCGCCATGCCCGAAGCGGAGCAGGGAATGAATGTCGCGCGAATCGCTACGCTGCGCGCGGGCCTTCCGGTGACGACTTCGGCGATGACCGTCAACCGTTTTTGTTCCTCGGGTCTTCAAACCATCGCGATCGCCGCCGAGCAGATTCGTTCGGGACAGAACGAAGTAGTTGTGGCCGGCGGCACCGAATCCATGAGCATGGTTCCCATGGGCGGTCACAAGATCGTGCCCAATCCTTGGCTCATGGATCATTATCCGGACACCTACCTCAACATGGGGCTCACCGCGGAAAATCTGGCGAAGAAGTATGGCTTCACGCGCGAACAAGCCGACCAGTTTTCGCTGGCAAGCCATCAGAAGGCGCTCGCCGCGATCGCCGCGGGCAAGTTCAAGGATGAAATCGTTTCCGTCGATGTCAGCTACACGACGGTTGAAACCGGCACGAACGGCACATCCGCAGGCGCGCAGCTAAAGACGCGGAAGGTTGTCTTCGACACCGATGAAGGCCCCCGGGCCGATACTTCACTCGAAGCGCTGGCCAAGCTCAAGCCCGTGTTTCACGCCCACGGCGTGGTGACGGCGGGCAATAGTTCGCAGATGAGCGACGCCGCAGCTGCGTCTGTTGTGATGAGCGCGGAGCGCGCCCGCGAGATGGGCTTGAAGCCGATGGCGCGCTTCGTTGCATTCGCAACGGCCGGTTGCCCTCCCGAGGAGATGGGCGTTGGGCCCGTGTACGCGATTCCCAAGGCGCTGAAGATCGCCGGGCTGAAACTCGATCAGATCGGCGTGATTGAGCTGAACGAGGCCTTTGCCGCGCAGGCCCTCAGCGTGATCAAACTCGCCGGCCTTGATCCCTCTCGTGTCAACGTCAACGGGGGCGCCATCGCGCTCGGCCATCCGCTCGGTTGCACGGGCGCGAAGCTGACGGCCACGATCTTAAGAGAGATCGAGCGGCGCCAGGCGCGTTACGGAATGGTGACCATGTGCATCGGCGGCGGAATGGGAGCGGCTGGCATTTTTGAGAGCGCCGCGTAACGGCAGCGGCACACCCGCTGCTGCTCTGCAGTCGCAGCGTCGCTCGGCGATGTAAAATGTTTTGTGCCACCACCCGGAATGACGCGCTTCCGGCCGACCGCTCGGCCGAAGGAGAACTCATTATGGCGACGACACCGGTATCGCAGTCAGTGAACCGCGGCGGAGCATTCCTGATCGCATCCACAAGCCCCGAGGATGTCTTCACCCCAGCCGACCTTTCCGATGATCAGCGGCTGATTGGCCGAACCGCGGAAGAGTTCGTGGCCAACGAAATCGTTCCGCACATCCCGGACCTTGAGAAGCACAAAGAAGGGCTGATGCGGCAACTCGTGAAGAAGGCTGGAGAGATCGGGCTGCTGGGCGTTGGCATCCCCGAGGAATATGGCGGGGCGGCGCTCGACAAGATTTCCATGGCCGTCCTGTCGGAAAAGATTTCCGCCTATCCCTCCTACATGGTTGCCTACGGCGCCCACACCGGAATCGGCGCCACCCCAATCGTCTATTTCGGCACCGACGCGCAGAAGAAGAAGTACCTGCCGAAAATGGCCACGGGCGAATTGCTGTCTTGTTACGCGCTGTCGGAGTCGCAGTCAGGCTCGGACGCGCTCGCGGTGCGCACCCGCGCCGTGCTTTCGCCCGACGGGGAAAGCTGGATTCTGAACGGCCAGAAGATGTGGATTTCAAGCGGCGGATTTTCGGATCTGTACGTTGTCTTCGCCAAGGTCGATGGCGAAAAATTTTCGGCGTTCATCGTGGAGCGCGGCACGCAGGGTTTTTCCGTCGGGGCCGAGGAAAACAAGATGGGAATTCACGGCAGCTCCACTGTGCCCTTGTTTTTCGAGAATGCGGCCATTCCGAAGGAGAATCTGCTGCACGATGTCGGCCGCGGCCACGTCGTGGCGTTCAACACGCTCAACGCCGGGCGATTTTCGCTGGGAGCGAGCTGCGTGGGCAGCGCAAAGACCGCGCTGGCCCTTTCTTCGAAGTACGCGAAGGAGCGCATTGCGTTCGGGAAGTCGATCTCCGAGTTTGGGCTGATTAAGGCCAAGCTTGGCGAAATGGCGATCCGCACTTTCGCGCTCGAATCCATGGTGTATCGCACGGCGGGTATGATTGAAGCGTCTATGTCGGCGGCGGGGAGCGACCGCGTGAAGCAGGTGATGCAGGTGCTTGAGGAGTACGCCATTGAGAGTTCGATCGCCAAAGTCGTCGGTAGCGAGACGCTCAGTTACTGCGTGGACGAGGCGGTGCAAATTTACGGCGGCTACGGCTTTCACGAAGATTATCCGGTGGCGAGAATGTATCGCGATAGCCGCATCAACCGCATCTTCGAAGGTACCAACGAGATCAACCGCTTGGTGATCATCCAGATGCTGACGAGACGCGCCATGGCCGGCACACTGCCGCTGATTCCCGCGGCCATGAAATTGCGCGACGAGCTGCTGGCGGGGCCGAGCTTCGAGGAGCCGCCCGCCGGCACGTTGGCTGAAGAAGAGCGGGCGCTCGCGCAGGCGAAAAAAATTTTCCTGCTCGCTGCCGGCGCCGCCGTCGAAAAGTTCCGCGATCAGCTTGCGAATCAGCAGGAGATTATCGGCTCGCTCGCGAATATAGCGATGGATGTGTACGCCATGGAATCGGCTCTGCGGCGCACGCAGAAGTGCTCCGGGCGCAGGCCGGCGGCCGGCGCCATCTCGGCCATGGGGGATGCCGTGCGCGTCTTCATTTACGACGCCATGGACCGCATCGAAAAAGATGCGCGCACGGCTCTGGCCGCGACGGCTGACGGCGACATCCTCGCCACCCAGATCGCCGCCCTCCGGCGCCTCGCGAAGCACGCCCCGGTTGATACGATCGCGCTTCGTCGTCGCGTTGCCGATGCAGTCTTAGCGCAGGACCGTTACCCGTTCGAAGGCCGCTGACCGTTTCTTTTTGCCGCTTGCGGCACGCGCTGGGCAACTGGCGGAGGAAGCAGTCTGGCCCGCGCGGCACAAAATCGAATCGTAGTTCTCATGTGGATTCACTCTGGCGCCTCGGCGCGTCACTTTGAGTTTTTTCCGGGTTGCCATCTTGCTGTCTCGCCCAAGGAAAGCATTTTCCTCTTTTGGCACTTCGAATTCTTCGATCTCTAGCAATTTCAGCCACTTAGCACCGGCTTTCTTTGGTCCCCACAATGCACTGATTTCCGCGGAGGGGTTGGAGGGTCGATGCAAGAGATATTGGGGAAACTAAAAGAATCGTCTCTGGGGATCTGGCAAAACAGAAAAGTTCGCAACCGCGTGTTGTCCGGACTGGCGATCTTAGTCGTTCTGCAAGTCTATTTCGTGCGCGAGTTGCTTGCTGCGGAACTGCTTTTCGGGCTGCTTTTCGCGGCTCTGCTCGTGCTGGGCGGGCTTTGCTACGTCGTCGGCATGATTGGCGAACGCGGCCTCGATTTCGCCGAGGCGGGAGTTCGGGTGGTTTCGAAGTACGCGCGGCGGGGCTACACCGGTATCGAAGAGATCAGTAAAAGATCATTCCGCCATCCACGTTCAGAGTCTGCCCCGTAATCGCACTGGCCTGGTCGGAAACCAAAAACAGGGCCGCGGACGCGACTTCATCCGCCGTCTGCGGCCTTCCCTGCAAAATGCTTTCGATCATGCGTTTCATCACTTCGCTGCCGTCCGATTGGAAGTAGGCCGCAAATTCTCTCGTCAACTCCTGCGACATCTTCGTTTCGGGCACGGGCCCCGGACAGATCGCGTTGACGCGCACGCCTTGACGCGCGCCTTCGGCGGCAAGCGTGCGTGTGAACCCGGCGACAGCGGCCTTGGACGTGGCGTAGGCGCTGTTCAGGGGGTAGGCCGTCTTGGCTGCCACGCTGCTGATATTCAGGATCGCGCCCCGCTTGTGCTCGTACATCCCGGGAAGCACCAGCCGCGACAGCAGGAAAGGCCCGCGCAAATTGACGGCCATCACCTCGTCCCAGTCGCGCGGCGCAATCTGCTCCACGGGCCGCACAGGCCCGAAAATTCCCGCGTTGTTGACCAGAATGTGGATCGCGCCAAAGGCGTCGCGCGCGGCCTTCACAATCTTCTCGCAGTCCGCCTCCCGCGAGACATCCGCCGCAACTGTCGCCGCCCTGCCGCCCGCCTTTTGAATCTCCGCTGCGACCTCTCGTATTTCCCTTTCGGTGCGTGCCGTCACCACAACCGCGGCGCCTGCCGCCGCGAATTTCCGCGCGATGGACCGGCCGATTCCACGGCCTCCGCCCGTCACGATCGCTGCTTGTCCCTCGAGCAACATGTCGTCTCCGTTGGAATTGGTTTGCGAGGATAACATCGTCCGGCCGATTTTGCAGAATCCCTCGGCCCGCCTGGTGCGCTTCGCCGATTGACTCCCGACGCGGCCTCGGCATAGCATGCGGCTCAGCCTTTCTTTCACAGGGGACTCATGATGACGACCAAGGTCGAATTGCTGGGTTCGTACTGGACGCTTGCCGGTGGGGCCCAGCCTCATACGGACAAGGAATACAGCCCGTTTGATTTCAAGGACCGCGTTGCCGCAGCGGCGCGCGTCGGCTTCAAAGGCATTGGCTTATGGCATGCCGACATCGCGCACATTCTCCAGCGCAGAAGTCTCAAGGACATGAAGAAGATTCTCGACGACCACGGCATAAAGCACGTCGAGCTCGAATTCCTCACGGACTGGTTCTTCGATGACGACAGGAAGAAGGCAGCCGACGCTACCAATCAGCTGCTGCTCGAAGCCGCCGAAGTTCTCGGCGCGCGCCACGTCAAGGCGGGCGAGTTCGTCCGCAACAATATTCCCATGCCTCACATGATTGAGGCCTTCGCCGCTCTTTGCGCGGACGCCGCCAAACACGGCACCCGCGTCCTCTACGAGATGATGCCCTTCTCCAACATCGACTCTGTCGAGAACGCGCTCGCGCTGGTCGAGGGCGCCGGGGCTCCGAACGGCGGCATCGTCTTCGATCTGTGGCACATCGTAAAGGGGCATGTACCCTACGAAAGCGTGGCCCGCGTGCCGCGGCGCTATCTGGGCGGCATTGAAATCAACGATGGCACTTTCGAATGTCCCTGGCCCTTGCACGAAGACACGATCAACCATCGGCGGCTCTGCGGGGAGGGAGAGTTCGACGTGAAAGGATTTGTCACGCTGATGCTGAAAGCAGGCTACGACGGACCCTGGGGGATTGAAGTTCTCAACGAAGAGTTTCGCAAGAAGCCGCTCGACGAAATCGTGACCCGCGCCTTCAGCACCACCATGGCGCAGTTTCCCCGCTAGCGCGAGGGCGTCGCGGCAGACCGTAATCCGCTATACCGTCGCCGCCTGCGTGGCCATCACCGACTTCACCGCCCGCGCAATCTTTTCTTCGCTCGGCAGAACGTAGAATTCCATCGGCTCGCTGTACGGCACCGACGTGTCGAGCGCCGTCACCATCTTCACCGGCGCCTTCAGATACTTGAATCCGTGCTCGGCCACCTCGCCGGCGATGATCACCGCCGCCGACGCATGCCGCGGCGCCTGATCCACCAGCACCAGCCGCCCCGTCTTCTTCACGGACGCGACGATCGTGTTCACATCGAGCGGCGAGAGCGTTCGCGGGTCCACCACCTCGGCGCTGATGCCTTCCTTGGCGAGCATTTCCGCGGCCGCCAGCGATTTCTTCACCATCCACGCCGTGGCCACGATGGTCACGTCGGTCCCGGCGCGCTTGATGTCCGCCACGCCGAACGGCACCAGATAGTCTCCGTCCGGCACTTCGCCCTTGTCGAGCGTCAGCATGTAGTGGTGCAGGTAGACGACGGGATTGTCGTCGCGAATTGCGGACTTCATCAGCCCCTTGGCGTCGGCCGAGGTCGAGGGCACCGCAATCTTCAGGCCGGGGATGCCCATCATGGAGTGATAGAAGCAGTTTGAGTGCTGCCCGGCCCATCCGGCGGCGAATCCGAAACCTGCCTTGAACACGGCCGGCACCTTCACCTGCCCGCCGGACATATAGCGCAGCCGCGGCGCCTCGTTCACCACCTCATCGAACGCCACCAGCATGAACTCGCTCATGTACAGCTCGACGATCGGGCGCAGGCCCATCATCGCCGCTCCCACGGCGATTCCCAGTTCCGCGGTTTCGGAAATCGGCGTGATCCGCACGCGGTCCTTGCCGAATTTCCGCACGAACGGGTCGCGGTCCGTCATCGCCATGTTCTGGCCATAGAAGACGACATTCGTATCGCGCTGCATCTCTTCGGTGATCGCTACGGCGATTGCCTCGCCAAACATCATATCGCGCGCCATTTCAGCCTCCTTCTATGCCCACACGTAGTTGAGAGCGTCTTCGGGCGCGGGCAGCGGACTCGCCAGCGCAAATTTCACCACGTCGTCCATCTCCTCGCGAACGCCCGCTTCGATCTTGTCCGCTGCGGCATCCGTCAGTGCGCCCGTCGAGACGAGATGCTTGCGGAATTTCGGAATCGGATCGTTGGCCTTGGCCGCCGCGTATTCGGCCTTGTTCCCGTAGACCTCGATGGCCTCGTGCTCCTGGAATTGCGTCGGCACCGGGGGCACGGTAATGGCGTTGCCGTGCGGGCTCATGCGGTAGAACCTCGACTCGATCAAGCTCGGCCCCTTCCCGGCCCGTGCGCGGTCCGCCGCCTCGGCCACAACGTCGAACACCTTCAACGGGTCCGTGCCGTCCACGGTTACGCCCGGAATGCTGAACGCTTTCGCTTTCTGCGAGAGCGGATCGCCCGCGATATAGTTGGCGTCCTCAAGGCTGATATGCGTATAGGCCTGATAGAAGTTGTTCTCGAGGACGAATACCACCGGCAGCTTCCACACCGCCGCAAGGTTCAGCGTCTCGTAGAAGGCTCCTTGCTTCGACGAGCCGTCCCCGAAGAAGCTGTAGACCACCTGTCCGGTCTTTTTAACCTGCGCAGCGTACGCCGCGCCCGCCGCGTGCGCGATCCCTTGTCCGATAATCCCCGACGCCGTGGGAAAGTGGTGTGCCGGATCGGCGAGGTGCATCGAGCCGCCGAAGCCTTTGCAGACGCCGTCCTTGCGCTGGTAAATCTCGGCCATCAGCTTGCGCGGATCGGTGCCGAGTACGATCGGGTAGCCATGGCAGCGGTAGCTTGGCATCACCAGGTCGTTTTCCTGCCGCGTGGTGAGCGCTCCGACGATACTGGCCTCTGCGCCGTCGCCCAGGTGGGCGTGGCCGCGAATCGTGCCGGGGTGCTCGACGAACGTCCGCTTCACCCGCTCCTCGAACTCGCGGATGCGCAGCATCTGCGTGTACATCCACACAAGCCGGTCTTTTCCGAGCGATGCCGCCGTTACCATAACTGTCTCCTCCCTGCTTTAGCAAAACGCTGAAGCACCCAGCACTTTGTAAGCTACTGGCGATTCCTTTTAGGGGGTCAGGGCTTCAGCCCTGACAGAATGCCTTGAAGTCGGAAGGGGTCGCAGCCCCTGAGGACGATTCATTCCGCTCGGGCGTTCCCGGGACGCTTCACTGCCCCTTCGGTATGGCGTCTCCCGGCTCGCCGATGTACCCGAGCAATCCTCCCACTTCCACCTCGGTCGGCTCCGGTACGACGATCTTCAACAGCACGCCGTCCACCGGCGCGTCCAGCTCGTAATTCACCTTCTCGGTCTCGAGCTCGACCACGCCCTCTCCCTGCTTTAGCTTGTCTCCCTCGCTTTTCAGCCAGCGGACCAGGTTCACTTTGGTCGTGTTCATGCCGCCGGTTTTCGGAACTAATAGGCTCGTTACGATGGCTGGTCCCTTCCTTACGCTCTGAAGTTAAACCCTGACGGGTTCGCGGTCATCCATCCGCGATCGCGGGGACGAATGATGTTTCGTGGGTTCGAGGTGGCCCTTCGCCGCAGAGCCCACGTCCTCGGCTTTCTTATCCCAATCCTACCAGGTTGTCAACTCGGCGCCATTCGAGATTCTGAGTTTGAAATTGTGCTACGTTGATTCACCTATGAAACTCCTGACCGCCTTGCTCCTCGCGATTCCGTTCATCACGTGCTCCAGCGTTCCCGCCTATCCAACCACTCCGGCAACAGGCAAAGACTATTTTCGTGGGACGCAGGGCTGCTTTCTCCTGTACAACCTCAAATCCGGCGAGTTTGAAAAAATCATCGGCAACGAGCAGTGCCGCAAGCGCCTGACCGCTTGCTCGACGTTCAAGCTCCCGCTGGCGCTGATGGCGCTCGATGCCGGCGTGATCCAGGATGAAAACACGACGCTCAAATGGGACGGCGTAAGGCGATCCACTCAAGCTTGGAATCAGGATCAGACCGCCGCGAGCTGGATCAAAAACTCGGTCGTCTGGTATTCGCAGCGGCTCACTCCCCAACTCGGCTTATCGCAGATCAAGAAGTATCTGAAAATGTTTCACTACGGCAACCAGGACTTCAGCGACGGCCTGCAGCAGTCTTGGCTGACCATTGGAGACGGGGACCCTGCCAAACACAGGGGATCGCTGAAAATTTCCGCTTATGAACAGGCGGAGTTCATGAAGAACTATTGGAATGAGAGCTTTCCCCTTTCGAAGCACGCTTACATAGTGACCAGGAAAATCACCTTTTTGGAAACGTCGAGCAAAGGGTTTGAATTGAGCGGGAAGACAGGCTCGGGATTTCTCGGCCCCCATCATGATCTGCGAATTGGCTGGTTTATCTCGCACGTGGGAGGAAACAGCCAGAGCTATATCGCCGTGACCTCTTTCACGGACGTCACTCCCTCGAAAGATCCGAGTTATGGGGGCTTTCGAGCAAGAGACATCACCAAGACGATCCTCGCGGATCTGGGTCTTTGGTGATGGTCATTGCCTATAACTGCGGCAGCAGCAATCCGCCATCCACCACGATCGTCTGGCCTGTCACGTACGAGCTTCGCTCGCTCGCCAGCAGTAGCGCCACTTCGGCGATTTCCCGCGGCTGACCAATGCGCGGAATCGGCAGCTTGGCAAATACCTCTCTGCTCCGCTGCTCGTCCTTCCAGTAATACTCGCTGAGCGACGTCCGAATCAGTCCCGGCGCAATCGCGTTCACGCGCACGCCCTTGGGACCCAATTCCATGGCGTAGGACTGCGTCATCATGATCAGCGCAGCCTTGGTCATGCTATAGAGCAGGCTGTGCGTTTGCGGCCGCAGGCCCGACATCGACGCGATGTTGATGATCGAGCCGGAACCGCGCTCGCACATTCCGGGAGCCACCATTCGCACCAGCCGAAACGCGCTCTTCATATTGATCTCGACCATCTTATCGAACTGCTCGTCGGTCATTTCCAGGCTCGGCCCGTGCGCCAGGTTCGTGGCCGCGTTGTTCACCAGGATGTCGATGTGCCCGAACTCGCGCTGCGCCGTTGCGATCATGCCCTCAAGCTGGTCCAGGCGCCCAACATGGCAGGCCACAGGAATCACTGCCGCACCGATCTCCGCCGCCACCTGGTCAAGCGTCTCCTGCTTCCGCCCGCAGATCACCACGCGCGCGCCTTCGCGGACAAATATCTCCGCGATCGCCCTCCCGATTCCGCGGCTGGCTCCCGTCACGACCGCTGCCTTGCCTTCGAGTATGCCCAAGATGGATTCTCCCCGCTTTCCCCGCCGCTCAATTGAAGTGGCTGGGACTAGCCCTTGTACCACAGGGAAAGAGAGAATTCACAGCGCCGGAGGTTCGACGAGGACCGGCGGCAAGCCCGATGTCTACACGAACGACTGCTTGAAAATCGCGTCGCGGCATGCCAGCCTAGACATGGAAGTGCGACGTTTGAAAACTGAGGCCTGCAATTGGGATTTCAAGTACACAATTCGAGCTCAATGACCGAGCTAGTGCGGGACACCACCCGCGACCGATGCACCCAATCCGGCGCGTCATTTCTGGTCCGCTCAGCCCGGTACACCCGTGCAAGCTGGAATCGTCCGAAGTCATTGAAAACAAAAGACGGAGCCTTCTCCAGCCCGGTACACTCTGTTGCCTCCTCATTACCAGATTCTGGCGCCAAAATCGCAGAGGCGCAGCCTCAAGAAAGGGCTCCCGGGGCCAAAACGACACAAAGAAATGGCGAACGGTCTGGTAGGGTAACGGTCCTTCAGGTAAGATACGATAGTTTCGGGAGATGCCTTTGACACTGACGAACATCCAGGGCCAAACCGGGGCCAAGACACTCGTGCGCGTTCGTCCGCGAGGGTTCTGCGCCGGCGTGGTCCGCGCAGTGGACATTGTGGAGCTCGCGCTCGAGGCTTACGGCAGCCCCGTCTATGTGCACCATGAAATCGTGCACAACCGTTACGTCGTGGACCAGTTGCGGCGGCGCGGCGCCATTTTCGTCGAGTTGATATCGGAAGTGCCCATCGGCGCGGTCCTGGTTTTCAGCGCGCACGGCGTGCCACCGCGTGTGCGGGATGAGGCGAAGGAGCGCAAGCTTCGCGTGATCGACGCCACCTGCCCGCTCGTCACCAAGGTCCACCTCGAAGCTCTTAAGTTCGCGCGCGAAGGCCGGACCCTGATTTTGATCGGCCACCGCGACCACCAGGAAATCGTTGGCACGTCCGGCGAAGCCCCCCATCAGACCATGGTGGTCGGCAACGTCCAGGAAGTGGACGAATTGCAGGTGCCGGATCCGGCGCGCCTGGCCTTCCTCACGCAGACGACGCTCTCGCTCTACGACACGCAGGAGATCGTTGCGCGGCTGCGCCAACGCTTTCCGTTGATCGTCGGTCCGGCCTCGGATGATATCTGCTACGCCACGCAGAATCGCCAGGAAGCGGTCGAGGCGCTCACTCGCGAGGTGGAATTGATCCTCGTCGTCGGGTCGGCGAACAGCTCGAATTCGAATCGCCTGGTGGAAGTAGCAAAACGCGGAGGCGTCGCGGCACGCTTGATCGAGGACGCCAGTGACATAGACGCCTCGCTGCTAGACGGCGTGAAGACTCTTGGGCTGACGGCGGGCGCTTCCGCCCCGGAAGTCCTTGTCGAGCAGGTGAGCCAGCGTTTGTCGGCGTTTGGTTTCACGAACCAGCGCGACCTGGACTTGATTCGCGAGGATGTGCGGTTCGTTCTTCCGCCGGAGTTGGCTGCCCGGCAGGGGCAGGTCGCAAGTTGAGCCGCCTTTCGCCCGGCGGCGCAAAACCAATCGCAAGGAGCGTGTGAGTGGCGGCAAAAATCGTCCGCCAGCCGAATAAGATTGCTCTATTAGGCTCGCCCACAAGTGCGGCCGCTATGTCGCCCGGTCACGAAGGCGCGCCCGCTGCGTTGCGCGCCGCCGGTCTGATGGAACGCCTCCAGTCGGTCGGTTACGAGGTCATCGATCTCGGCGATGATCCTGTCCAGCTTTACAGGCCAGACGATGAAAGTCCGCGCGCCCGAAATTTGCCTGGCGTGATCGCGGCGCTCAATGCGCTGAGGCCGCGCGTCGAGCAAGCCGTCAAGTCTGGGGCTCTTCCGATAATTCTCGGCGGTGATTGCTCCGTGGCCCTGGCGACGGTCGCCGGCGTTCGCCGGTATTTCCGCCATGTAGGCCTGATTTATGTGGACCGCGACGCGGATTTGAATACGCCCGCGACCACGCCTTCGGGTTGCGTCGACGGAATGGTGGTCTCGCATGTGACCGGTCGCGGCGCGGCTGAACTCGTGAGGTTTTGGAGCGAACCCCCATTGGTCCGCGAGCCGGACGTGGCGCTGTTTGGCGTGAATCGCCTCGACCCGCCCGAGAAAGAACAGTTGAGCCGCTCGCCGCTTCAACGCTACCTTGCGGTCGACGTGCAGCGCTTGGGTCCGGCAGCTGCGGCGGAAGCGGCGATCGATCGCGTCCACGGCAACGATTACGAATTCGTCTTGCACCTCGACGTGGACGTGATCGCCGATTTTCAATCGACGAATTTTCCTGGGTCGGGCGGATTGCGGCTCGAGGAAGTGCGCGAGGCCCTGGAAGTGTTCGCGACGCGGAAGCATCTCGCGGCCATGGAAGTGACCGCCTACAACCCCGCAAAAGATCCCGACGGCAACGACGCGAAAGTCGTCGTCGATTTGCTGGCGAATGCCCTTGCAAAGCGGCTCGATGTCCTTACGGCTGCGGCTCCGGTCGCCGAGCCTGCGGCCGCCTCGGCTGCGGCTGAACCCGCTTCGACTCTGGCGCCGTCGCCAGAGCCCGATGTTGCAGCGCCTCCGCCGCCGGCGCCTGCGGAGAGCGAATCAGGGTTGCCTGAGGCGGGCGAAGCTTCGTCGTCGGAGCTTACTCAGGAAAGGCCGGAATCGCCCGCACCGTCGGAACCGCCCTCCGAGCAGCCAGAGACAAAGACTTCGGAAACTTCCGGCGGATCCGGTGATCCACGATCCTAATCAACCGCCAGAACATCTAATTCCCGTGCCCGAATCTCCCAACTCAATGAATCTCCGACCCAACGTGATCATATTCGACGTGGACGGCGTCCTGGTGGACGTTCGCGGATCATTTCACCGGACGACGCTTGAGACGGTCCAGTTCTTCAC
The DNA here is from genome assembly GCA_035576265.1 of Candidatus Polarisedimenticolia bacterium. Classification (GTDB taxonomy): domain Bacteria; phylum Acidobacteriota; class Terriglobia; order Acidiferrales; family UBA7541; genus Palsa-295. Next base: position 226 of record DATLWP010000019.1, on the reverse strand, counting down.
TGGCAGGCGCGTCACTCGCGCCGAACTGCATCGCTGGAAAAATCGATCGGGCTTTAATGACGATTGGAAACTCTCGACCGCCTGGGTGCACTCGCTGGGCGGAAGCGCTGAATACGAAGAAGTGAAGCGTAAGTTCGTGGAGCTTTACTGGGGACACAACGGAGACGGAAGAGGAAATGTCGCGCGAGAGAAGTGGCTTCTCCCGCGCCCGATCCTGCGGCGTCTC